>JBFMGX010000046.1 GCA_040752595.1 Candidatus Zixiibacteriota bacterium | reverse complement strand
GACTTGGCCTGACGGCTGGCGTTCCGATAGCGCTCGCGGATCGCGGCCAGGTATTCCTGGCGGGCACCAATACCCATGTCCCATGCTCCCTTCGGTGACATGAAACATGAGGCATCGATTCCTCCGCACCCCGCAACCAAGCCCGCTTGGGTTACCTTTAATGTGAGTCACTTCGTGCTTCGGTAACGCCGGCATCTTCCTCTTGAGTCTGTGTCCGACGCATTGTATATGGACTGATTGGTCAGCGCCTGCCAGGGCTTGTCTCCGTACGTTTCTCTCCATCGATCATCAGCATACTCCAGAATGACCGACCGCCCCGATGAATCAGCAACGAAGAAGTGGGTGTTCAGGGAGTTCTGGTCGAGATCAAAGAGGATGTATTGCTGTACCAGGTTCACAGCCTCATCGACGCTCCTCGTCTGATCGAGCAGCTTGCGTACCAAGAATGTGACGAATATCAGCTGTGAGTTGTTCCCGGTCTTATGGGTCGTTTCCCTCACACCGGTGACCGCGACGGCCAGACCACGTTCATTGATCCCGTCGGTTGCGTAGAATGGCGCCAAGAGCAGCTTCTTGCCCAGCCCGCTCGACTTGAGCTGCTCCAAGTCCGTGTTTAGCGAGAAACCGACATCAATGGCCCTGCCGAAGGATATTGAGGAGTATCCTCTCGGGGGGTGATAGACACTGACGATGATCGAGCCCATGTTTTGATTGTCCCAGTTCCTGCCCATGATCGTGGAGCTGCCGGCGGCGGCGGAGAATATGCTGCAATAGCGCCACGTGTCCTCCCTCCAGCGATTGTCAATTGCCCTATGGTTCTCGCGTCGAAAGATCTCCTCACGATCGCCGAAGTGACTCATCAGATAGAGGCCGTCCCGATAGAGCCCGCCGGTGCCCTGCACCTTCACCACACTCTGCAGTGTTCGTGGAATCTCCGAGTCCGATGCGGGCGGCACGCTGAATCTCAGGTCAATGACCCGATCCTGGGCCGATGCCGACGTAAAGACCAGGGCTGTCCCGACCACTGCTCGGGAGATGGCTCGTTTCATCTTGTGGACGAATGGCATGACAGGTCCTCCGTTGGCGTCCCCCTTTCACGCGCCCCGACAATACGGGATGAGGTATGGAAGAGTTACACCCGTACCGGTTGCCGTTCCCAAGGCTGTGGCAATGGACCGCGCCCATCCTGTCGCCGAGGCGCAGATTGACAGGGTGATTACCAGGATCGCCCCACGACCGCCCCTCGAGGTTGTAGTCGGGGCGACGTCGTCACCAGACGCTTCTGCTGTCGCACCATCAGACGACCAGAAGACCCGGACATCAGGGACGGAACCGATCATCCGCTTGCTTGCGTGCGCTCGCCGATGCCGCATGCCAACCAGCGCGGCACTCCGGATATCCGTCGAAATCGGGGATGTACGGCTTAATGTCGAGTAATGGTGTCTTGTCCAGCACGTCGATCCCGGCCACACGTACGAAACAGTCCGCCACAGAAAGGAGCCGCACGCACGAGAGCCCGATCGGATTGGGACGGCAGGGGGCACGTGTCGAGAACAGACCACGCTCCGTCGTGTCCCGGAACGGAACCACATGCAGGCGCATCGGGCCAGCGCGGTCAAACCAGTAAAGCAGCCAGATGCGCTCGTACCCAATCAGATCGGAAAGCGCACTTTCGAATTCGGGGAACACCTCAACGACGCCTTCCGTGTCTCCGGCGTAGGTCGGTTGAATCGGAGTCCCTGATATCTCCTGAAACGGTGAGTGAATGATGCCGACAGCCCTGACTTCCATCGTCTCCTCCGCTGGCCCTCCTCCTGCCCCGGTCGCGAACGACGATCGCCGCTCCCGTTCGGCAGGGGATGTCGTCGCGCCGTGATCACTGACCACCGGTCAGGAACTTGCCGGTAGCAGTTACTTTCGATTCGTCCTCCTGTGTGATTGTCCCCTCCACAATATGAAGGCGCGTCGTCGACTCCTTGATCATGGCACGCACGATCGCAGTGTACCCGGTACGAATGGGCGCATGGTATCGGATGGTCAATTCCGCCGTCATCGCGATGTGACCGCAAGCGAACAGGCAGTTGGTCATGGCGCTGTCCACAATCAGCGCCACGATGCCTCCATGCACGACACACGGATATCCCTCAAGGTCCCTCCCGCAATCGAAGGTGGCCTCGACCGCCTGAGGCCCGGTGCGGACATAGCGCAACCCCAGACTGCGGGCGTTGGCGGAGCTGCAGGCGACACAGTAGGGGTGCACAACGGCGGCCAGCGACTCCGTGGCGCCGGCGGACGCCGCGGGGTCGATGACTTTCGATGCGACCCGACCGCCGGCGGCAACACGTGCCCGTGTCCGTCTCATGTGCCGCACTTGTCCCCTTCACCGTAATGATGATCGCAACCGGGCCCTGTCCTGTCCGCCAAGGCGCCGATGATCAGACGATGGACCGCCTCGTCGACATTTCCTTCGTCGGTCACGATCACATCGATCCCGCTTTGGGCCAGATCATCACGGATCCTCTGCCCCATCCCTCCGGACACGACCACGGCGCAATCGGCGAGGGCCTCCAGGATCGGCCCGTGCCGGTTGGCGGCACGGGCCATGCCGGCCGCCGCACGCGCATGCCCGGTGAAGGAGTTGATGCGATATTCACGGTCGATGATGTACCCGTTCTCCACGCGGCAGATCACGAACCCGCGCACCTTCCCCAGATGGGACGCTACCGTCTGCCCGTCGTCGGACGCCACTGCGACTTTCACGATTTCTCCCTTCTCCCGAATGCTGTGCCCCCGACGGCCGCAACCGCCGTGAACGGCGAGCACAACCCTGCCGGCTTCATTCACAACACGGGATGCCGGATCCCCGCCCCGAGTACCCTCTCAACGGGTTCTCTGGCCGCAGCGGGCGCGTCCCCGCTGACCCTGGCCGTGCCGCCGGCCATGCCCCTGGTCCTTCGGCGAACGTTGGATATTCACCGACTGGCACTGCGGGCAGGCCGACGGGCGCGCTGTTCCATACGGCACTTCCCACTCGTGTCCGCAAGCATTGCAACGGAAAAGTCGTCCGGCCACCATCTCGATTTCACCTCCTTCGATCCGAAGGGCTTTGCCGTGACACAGGGTATCGGCGGCTTTCCGGCGCGCGGACTCGATGATCCGCCCGAAGGTCTGGCGCGACACGCCCATCCGTGTCGCCGCCTCCTCGTGGTAGAGTCCATCCGCGTCGGCCAGACGCATGGCCTCGAGCTCGTCCAACGTCATCAGGACTTCAGCCAGAGCGTTCAGCGGGACGCCTCTCGGCTTGAAGTACCTGGCTCCCGGGGAACACCCGATTCGTCGGCGACATTGTGGCCTGGGCATCGTCTGCGCCTCTCCCCGACCGCATTATGAGCATATGCCCATAAACATGTCAAGCGAAAAACGCTTGGCCCGGCTTCACCGCCACCCGTTATAGACAGGGTCGGGTCAGCCGCTGGCACCCCGCCGCGTGACCAGACCGGTCAGGACCAACGCCGCCCCGAACAACGTCACAATCGTCGCCCCCGGCGGCCAGTTGGCCAGAAACGAAATCAGCATCCCGCCGACGCAGATCACGACGCCGAAGATCCAACCGAACACCAGTCGCGTTGAGGCGCCTCGATATCCGGCGAGAATCGCCGCCGCCCCCGGCACAACCAACAGCGCAAAGACCAACAGCACACCGACGATCTGCACCGACGAAGTGACCACGAACGCAAAGGTTCCATAGAACAGAAAATCCCAGAGGCGGACCGAGAGACCGTCACGGCCCGCCCCCTCGGGATCGGTGGTGATCCGCCATATCGGCCGCCGCCAACGCCAATGCAACAAGCCGATAATGGCATACAGGGCGGCGGTCTTGCCGACCGCCGGCGGAGTCACTGTCAGCACCGACCCGACCAGAATCGCCTTGATGTGTTCCGCCCCCTCCGGTTGCCGCGCCACCGCCAGGACGGCGGCGGCGGTGGCAACGGCATAGACGATTCCGATGATCGCCTCTTGCGGGATCTCGCTTTCGCGCTTCCGCGCCAACGCGAAGATGAAAGCACCCAAAAGAGCAAATGCCAGACTGATGAAATAGGCGCCGACCGATTCCAAGTCGAGTCCCACCAAGAAACCCACGGTCGAACCGAAGGCCGCCACCTGTGCCAGCGACAGGTCGACGAAGATCACCCCGCGCCGGATGACATGCGCGCCGAAGTAGACATGAATCCCGGTGAGCACAATGCACGCCAGAATCGGCCAGAGCATGATGGACAGAGCCTCACTCATTTATGACCCCTTGTTTGCCTCCAAGAGAGCGTGCACAATGTGGTCAATCAGCGCCTCATAGGTCCCCGTTCCCGGCTCCCCACCCACCGAAGAACCCAGCTCGATGGCGCGACACCCGGTCTTCTGAGCCAGCATTGCGGGGACGCGGCGGTCATGGAACGGCTCATAGGCCACGATCGGTATCTTCTCCGTCTTGATGCGATCGACCATGCGGGCTAGATGCGACGGCGACGGTGCCACCCCGGCGAACTCCTCGACAAATCCCGCAGTCTGGCAACCGAAGTACTGATTGAAGTACGGCCACGTGTTGTGATAGGAGATGAACCGCACCTTCGCCATCTCCGGTTTCAGGGCGTCCCATTCCTTCTTCTTGGTCTCCAGCCGGGCGAGGTACGCATCGCGCGCCGTCTCATAGGCGGCCGCGTGTTCCGGGTCGGCGGCGACGAAGGCCTCCGTGATCGACCGGCAGATTCCCGGAACATTGTCGGGATCGACCCAGTAGTGTGGATTCCCGAACCGGTGCAAATCGCCGTACCGCGCATCGGCCTTGAACTTCGGCACTTCCAGAGGCACGATGTGCTGGGAGCAGTCGATGACGCGCAGCTTCGTGTTGCGCGAGCCGTCGATCAGCGGCGCCGACCACTGGTCGAGTTCCAGTCCCACGATCAGGTAGATGTCCGCCTTCCGCAGCTTGAGCATGTAGCTCGGCAGTACCTCAATGTAGTGAAGATCGCGATTCCCCTCCGCAATCGCGTCCACCGTGGCCAGATCGCCGCCGATCTGCCGGGCGAAGTAGGCCAGATCGGCGGTCGAAGCCACGACGCGGAGCTTGTCCGCCGCCGGGGCCGTGCCGAGCCACATGAGAGCCAACGCCGCGCCGATGATCCCGGTCCATTGTCGTCTCATCGTGTCCTCCTAAAATGCATGCGGCCTGTGCGGCCCCAGTGAGAAGATCAGTTGCATCATCGCCGACCAGTATCCCGTCGCCGACTCGACGTCGCGTTGATAGGCGACAAGGAGTCGCAGCAATGACGTTTCCTCGACCGGCGCAAAACCGCCGAAGGCGCCCAGACGCCAGAGCTCTCCCTCGGCGTCATGCAGCGTCTGTGTCCAGTCGCCCACCGCGCCGATGTTGTATCGCTGTCGGAATTGATAGTCGGCATACGCGAAAGTGCCGTGGCGGGTCAGGTGGGCAGCGTTCTCCTCGTGCAGGGCCTGCGCATGGCGGGCGGCGGATTCCTCCTCGTCGTGCACATGAACGGGAGCCCGGTTTATAATCCACTCGACGACCGCCGTGAACGAGCGGTAGCGGTCGGGCTTCCAGCGCAGCTTCAGGTCGCTACCAATCAACCAGCGCCGTTGTCCCTCTGCGGGTATTCCGGTGACCGCGCTTGCGCCCAGGTTCAACGACGTGTAATCGCCGAGAGCGAAGAAGGAATCCCATCGCCCGGCGAAACCACGCTTGTTGGGCACGGTTTCCTCCTCCGCCTCGTGTGCGATTCCACCTACGTGGGCCTCCGCCTCACCGTCGCCCGTCTCCACGTCAGAGTGGGTGTGCGGTGTCAGGAAACCCCCTTTGAGCAACTCCGCGGCGATCGTCGTGGCCACATCGCCGGTGGGCAGGGGGAGCGACGCCTGCACGCCGACATCACGGAGTCCCTCCTCACCGAAGAACTCCAGGTGCGCCAACGACCGCTCGATGAACGAGTAGGCGTGCGGATGCAGCGGATTGACTCGTCCGAAGTCGAGCAGGTGCTGACCGGCCTTCACCGACAGGCCCAGCGGCAGCCCGCGAACGAAGGTCACGTACAGTTCTTCGACCTCCGCTCCCGCGCCCTCATGCCAGGCAAAGAACGCGTCGGCGCGCGCGTAGGGGTTGAGATACCCCTGCACGGCCAACTCCGCCTCGTGCAGTCCGAGATTCAGCGCTTTGCGATCGGACCGCGTGGTGTCATTGTGCCAGAACGAGCGCACGTCACCGATCAATGAGATGTCGGGGTTGAGCGTCGTCTGCCCGCGCGCCACGACCGGCAACAGGAGATATGCCGTCGCCAGTGTGGCCACAAGCGGCACGGCGCGGCGCACAATCCGCTGAAGAATCGATGTTCTCATACTCTGAAACCCCCGTGGTTGAAAGGGAAACGACAACCGCCCGGCGGTGCCGGTCGGTCGTGCTGTCGGCCGTGAATCGGGGGAATTAGAGCGGCGGGGATCGGGGACCCCGGCAGAACGTGGAATCGAGCTCCGGGAGGCGGGAATGGGCAAGAACGAAACGCCCCAGCAAGACCCAGAGGAAGCCGCCGACCGTCAAACCAAAGGCAAGGGCCACCAACCCGGACCCCGCCTGGCACAACCAGCAAGGGAAACTGCCATGATCGGTGTGCACATGGACGCCGTCCGCGAGCAAGAGCAGAACGGCGAGTGCCGCCAACAGCAGGCCGGGGAGAACAAAACGACGGTGGTCTCGTTGCCTCATGGAGATACGATACCCATTATACAACAACTTGCGATCGCCTGTGTTCCGGCCGTCGCGAGAACCCCATGATCAGCCCGAGTACGACCGACCACGCGGCGGCCAGGCCGATCTGGAATTCCGTCGGCGCCAAGAACGTAAGCGTATGCGCGGGAATCCAGAACCACATAAGTGTTCGCAGCGCCCCGGCCATCCCCCGGAAATCCCGGCGGCCCATGATCAGGTTGTCCGTGAGACGGTGGACGATCATCACGTGCGGCCCGAATAGGATGTTCATGATCGCCGAAACCGCGAACGCCCAACCGATCCCAGTGCCCATCGACTCCGGCAGCAGACGATGGTCAATCAGCGCCCGCGTGAACCCCTTCATCCCCACGAAACCGTACTTGACGAAAACCCCCAAGACAGCCCAACCGACAACCTTCGCGGCGATCCGCCACCGGTGGCAGGGAAGACCGACGCGGCGCTGGAGAAGGCTGTGCGAGACAATCTCGCCGATCATCCCCAGGATAGCGAACTGTACCGCCGCCGACAGCACCGGATTCGCGGTCACCCAACGGACGTATTCATTCATCACGGGATGACAGGAACACGACGATCGGCTTCGCAACCCACTCTCTGGCCCTATCAGCCGGCAAACAAGGGGCTTAAGCCCCTTGTTCACCAATGCACTGGCGTCGGATCATTCGTTCATTGAGGCGTTGCGCGAACGATTGGCTGGGGGACAGGGATTCGAACCCCGATACCGTGGTCCAGAGCCACGTGTCCTGCCGTTGGACGATCCCCCAGAGAGAACCACTCTGTCACCGGCCGCCTTGCGACGACCACAGACACACAAGAAACATCCGGGCGGGAGCCGAGTCAACCGCGTCGGCCTGGCACCACTGTCACGGAATGGAGGCTTCTAACACAATGAGCCAAGCGGGAGATTCCCTCACCTGATCGCCTGCGGCCGATCGACCTTTCCCGGGCGGGAGGTTAGCAGGTGACATGTAAAGAAAGGTCAATCCATGTCATTCTGAGCCCCGCCGCTCTTTGGCGGGGCGAGGAATCCGCTTTCCCTTCATAGGGAAAACAGCAGATCCCTCGTCCGCCAAAGGCGGACTCGGGATGACAATGGTCGGACAGGTCCGCATTTCTTGGGTCTTTCAGCAACCTGTTAGACTTCCCCTTTCCCCTCTGGGGAGAGGGTAGGGTGAAGGGCTTCGGGCAAAGACCCGATATCGGGTTGCCCGCAACCAAAGACCGTTCCGCTCGCCGGAGACGCTATCGTCCGCGCTTCTTGCCCGCACCCGACCGGACCGCGCCCGGCTTGAGGTTCTTCTTCTTGGCCGCGCCGGTACTCTTGGTCTTGGGTTTTGCTCTGGCCTTGGCCGCTCCGCCGACCTTGGCCTTTGCCTTGGTCTTCGATGCGGCGGACTTGACCGGCACCTTGGGCTTCGGCTTCGCTTTTGGCGTTGGTTCAATCTGTTTCTCGGATTCGTGTCGTGCCGGGGGGGCAACCTCTTCCGGCATGACACGTGCGGGAGCGACAGACGCATCGGCCTGTCCCGCCGGGGTCGCCTCAAACAACGGCAACGAGGCGCCGACATCGGCATCCGCGCCGCTCTCGGCACGTTCGAGCTCCTTGCGTTTCTTCTTGAGACGGTGATAGAGTTGGTCGGCCCGCTTCTTGTCGAAGAGACTCTCAAAAGGATGGGCGGCAATCTGCCGTTCGAGCTCGGCGATCTCCCGCTTGATTTGCTCAATCTGATCGGTCATGGCGGCCTCCCTCATCTGCGTCGGGCCGGTAAGATAGCGGCTCAATCGGCAAAAGCAATGCTTACGGCACGACGCCAACCCGACGACGATTCGGCCCGAATCGCCTTGACTTGGCGACCCGCGGAACATAATTGATAAGGTTTGTGTAGATTCGATCTACGGGCCTTGAACACCCGTCGATACGGCTATGAAGATTGCTCCCGCACCCACCGCGACCCCGGCCGTCCCGGTCGATGACCAGCGAAACCTGTATTACGCCCTGGTCAAGACCCGCCGTTTCGACGAGCGCTGCCGACGGCTGTTCAAACAGGGCCGGTTCCCCGGCACCTATTTCTCCGCGGTCGGCCAGGAGGCCACCACGGTCGGTCCCACCTATGGCCTGACCATGCGCGATGTGATCACGACCTCGCATCGCGAGATCGGCGCGGCGATCACCAAGGGGATGCCGCTGGTGGCAATCCTCCGCCAGATCTATGCCCGCGCCGATTCGCCCGACAAAGGGCATTCGCACCCCTGTCACTTCGGTTATCCGGCGGTCAATCTGTTCACGCCCGCCTCGACCGTCGCGGCGCAGACCGTGGTCGGCACGGGGATGGCGCTGGCATTCAAGATGCGCCGCGAGCCGCACGTGGTCCTGAACTTCTTCGGCGAGGGGGCCACCGCGCGCGGCGCGTTCCACGAAGCGCTCAACTTCGCCGGCGTGCACGATCTGCCGATCGTCTTCATTTGCGAAAACAACCTCTGGGCCGAGTCGGTCCCGGCGCATCTGACCAGCAGGATCGAGAGATTCTCCGATCGCGCCAAGGCGTATGGCTTCCCCGGCGTGACCGTAGACGGCAACGACCTTCTGCTGACCCATACGACGGCCCGCGAGGCCATCGTCCGCGCCCGTGCCGGGAAGGGCCCAACTCTGATCGAATGCCTGACCTATCGCTGGTACGGGCATTCGGAAATCGATCCGGCCAATTACCGCGACGCGCAGGAAGTCGAATACTGGACGGCGCGCGACCCGGTGGCCCGCTTCGAGCAGCATCTGGACTCGGAGGGGATCATGACCCGAGCCGAACGCGAGGCGTTGATCGCCCGTGTCGACGCCGAGATCGAAGAAGCGATTCAACAGGCCGAATCATCCCCGTTCGCGCCGCCGGAAGAAGCGCTCAACGACGTCTATTCATTCTCCCCGGCAGAGACCTTCCCAACCAGGGATGCCGGCAGCGGCGCCCGGGGCATCCGATGAAGACTGTCTCTTACATCGAAGCGATCACCGAAGCACTGGCAGAGGAGATGCGCCGCGATGAGCGCGTGTTCGTGATGGGGGAGGATGTCGGTCTCTATGGCGGCGTCTTCAAAGCAACCAAGGGACTACAGCCCGAGTTCGGCCCGCTGCGCGTTCTCGACACGCCGATCTCCGAGGAACTGATCGTCGGGGCGGCCGTCGGCGCCGCCGCGGTCGGCATGCGTCCCGTACCGGAAATCCAGTTCTCCGACTTCGCCTCGTGCTCATTCGATCCAATCGTCCAGCAGATGGCCAAGCTGCGCTACCGCTCGGGCGGTGGTTGGACCTGCCCGATGGTGCTGCGCATCTGCTGCGGCGGCGAGGTCGGCGGCGGCCTCTATCATTCGCAGACCAATGAACAGTGGTTCTTCGGCACCGCGGGACTGGTCGTCGTCGCCCCCGCAACGCCGTATGATGCCAAAGGTCTGCTGAAGGCAGCGATTCGCGGTGACGATCCGGTCGTTTACCTGGAGCACAAGCGGCTCTACCGTTGGGTGCGCGGGGAGATACCCGAGGATGATTACACGGTGCCTTTGGGAAACGCCGACATCAAGCGTCAGGGGAGGACGATCACGATCGTCTGCTATCAATTGATGGTGCATCGCGCCCTCGAGGCGGCCGATATCCTCTCCCGTGAGGGAATCGAGCTGGAAGTGATCGACCTGCGCACGCTGTTGCCATGGGACAGAGAAATGGTCCTGTCTTCGGTGCGCAAGACCGGCAAGGCGTTGATCGTGCACGAATCGCCCAAGACCGGCGGTGTCGGCGGCGAGATCGCCGCGACGATCATGGAGGAAGCGTTCGATGATCTCGATGCCCCCGTCGCGCGTCTCGCGGCGCCCGATGTCCCCCCGGTTCCCTTCGCACCGCCGATGGAGAAGTTCTTCATGCCCGACGCGGCCAAGATCGCCGCTCGCTGTCGGCAGTTGGCCGCATACTAAGCCCCGAAGGGGCGACGGATGATAGCCCACGGCGTAAGCCGTGGGACACAAAGGAACCCGGCATGCCATACCCGATCGTTGTGCCCCAGATGGGCGAAAGCGTGGTCGAAGGAACCGTCGGCCGCTGGCTCAAGGCCGAAGGTGAACCGATCTTCAAGGATGAAACCGTCGTCGAGATCATGACCGACAAGGTCAACGTCGAAATCCCGGCCATTGAGAAGGGAACCTTGGGCAAGATTCTCGTCCCGGAAGGAACGGTCGTCTCGATCGGCACCGAGATCGGTGTCATTCTCGGCGCCGGGGAATCGCTTCCGAGTGGCTATGGGGTCACGGCATCGCGCCCGGTCGCAGCGGCCGCCGCCGCACCGGTTGTCGCCGACGACTCGGGGGATGGTGATTCCGCGCGACGCTCCTCGCCGGTGGTACGCCGCCTGCTCCGCGAACACAACCTGCGGCTGGAGGACATTCCGGCCAGCGGCGCCGGTGGACGCGTCACAAAGGAAGATGTCTTGAACTACGTGCGCGCCCGTCAGACAGCGCCGTCCGCTCCAAGACCAACGACCGAGAAACCCCGATTGGTGCCGACCGTTCCCGCCGCCCGCGGCGAGGAGACGATCGAGCGCCAGTCCCTCGCCGGAGTTCGCAAGCTGATCGCCGACCACATGATCAAGAGCAAGCAGACTTCCGCCCATGTGATGACGATGGATGAGATCGACCTCACCCTGCTGGTCTCGGCCCGTGAGGCGCGCAAGGAGAACTGGAATCATCTGGCCGGCGCCAATGTCACCTACATGCCGTTTTTCGTCAAATCGGCGGTCGCCGCACTGAAGGAGTTCCCGGCGGTCAACGCCTCCATCCGGGACAATGAGATTCTCTATCGGAAATACTATCACATCGGCGTCGCCGTGGCCCGCGACGAGGGATTGATCGTCCCCGTGGTCCGCTTCGCCGACCAGAAATCGATCATCCAGATCGCCCGCGAAATCGCCGACCTCTCCGAGCGCGCCCGGCGCGAGCAACTGGTTCCCGATGAGGTCACCGGCTCGACGTTCACGCTCACCAATGCCGGCATGTATGGCGCCCTGGCCTCCACCCCGGTGATCAACCAGCCGGAGGTCGCCATTCTGGGGATGCACAAGGTCCAGAAGCGTCCTGTTGTGCGCGACGGCCAGATTGTCATCCGCGACATGATGTACGTGACGCTCTCGTTCGATCATCGCCTGATCGACGGCCATGTCGCCGTGCAGTTCCTCCGTCGCCTCTGCGAACGTCTGGAGGACCCCTACGAGCTCTTGCTCACCATCGGCTGATGTCGCGTCGCCGCGCGTGGACCGTGGGGGCGCCATTCATGGCGCCCGGCTGCCGGCGGGCGTGATGAATCACGCCCCTACAGGACGACACTCACGGATCCCGAATGTCATCGACTGGGGTCTTCTCCCGTACCCTGAGGCCCACGAACGCCAACTGGCCGCGCTCGCCGACCGTCTGGCCGGCCGCATCGACGACACCATCTTCCTCGTTGAACACCCGCACGTGTACACCTGCGGGCGCGGCACGGATGTGAGCGGTCTGAAACCGTCGGACGGAATCGCGATTGTCCCCGTCGAACGCGGCGGCGGGATCACGTATCACGGACCCGGTCAACTGGTCGCCTATCCGATCATGGACGTACGCGCCCAGACCGGCGACCTGCACCGCTTCCTC
>JBFMGX010000045.1 GCA_040752595.1 Candidatus Zixiibacteriota bacterium | reverse complement strand
TTCGCCGGCACAAACTCCTCCAGCGACGGCAACAGCATCATCTCATAGCCCAGTTTCTCACGCTTCGTCTGCATGAACCCAACAACAACATCCGCCCCCAGACGGCAAGGGTTTTTCAACAGGCCCATTCCTGCCTGTCCTGGACAGACAAGAATGTCTGTCCTCCTGGGCGTGGGGTTTTCGACACCTGCTACGCGTGGGGCAACGACAGACCCGCGACGCCTTGTAGGAAGTTTGCCAGTAACAACCGCGTGAGCTGGGCCATCTCCGCGTCCTTGGCGCGACATTCATCCACGACCTGCGACTTGGTCTTTCCGAAAGCGGCCAGCTCCGCCGCGTAGGCGTCCGCCCAGGCGGCGGCATCCTCCGGACGCGCTTCCAGATGGAATTGCACCCCGACGACGGAGTCGCGGCGAAACATCTGGTTGCGACAGTCGACTCCTTCGACTAACAACTGCGCACCTACGGGTGCTGCGAATGTATCGCCGTGCCAATGGAAGACCGGGAAGCGCGGCGGGAAGCCGGCCAGAAGAGGATCGTTGCGTCCCGCGGTAGTCAGTGTCACTACATATCCACCGATCTCCTTCACCGGTGAGCGACTGACAGTCGCGCCAAGGAGCTGGGCGAGCAGTTGCGCTCCGAAGCAGATTCCCAGACAGGGGACACGTAGAGCGATCGCGCGCGCCAGATACTCCGATTCCCGGCGGAGTTCATCATGCCGGTGCAACTCATACGCCGATGCCGGCGTGCCGCCGATCAGGATGGCATCGTAGTCCGTCGATGCCGGCAGAGGGTCACCGGCGTACGGATGGATGACCTGCGTTTCAAGCCGCCACTCGTCGAGACAGGCGGCATAGCGACCGAGATCTTCGACCGGGCAATTCTGGATGATGAGGATGGACATGAGTCGTGCAGGCGATCTGATAAGGGTTCGCCGAAGGGATGGGCACGGCCCGCCAGAGGCGGACAAGCACGCCGCGCCCCTACGCCGGCGGTGCCGCTGACGCACCCACCACATCCGCCTGCCCGTGGCTGAGGAAACCTTCAATGAATGCGTCGAGATCGCCGTCCATCACGGCCTGGACATTGGAGGTTTCCACGTTGGTGCGGTGGTCCTTCACCATCTGATAGGGTTGGAAGACATACGAGCGAATCTGCGAGCCCCACTCGATCTTCTTCTTGGTCTTCGTGTACTCGGCCAGACGCGCCTCTTCCTTCTCGCGCTCCAATTGATAGAGCCGCGCGCGCAGCACCTTCATTGCCGAGTCGCGGTTCTTGTGCTGGGAGCGTTCGGTCTGGCACTGTACTACGATTCCCGTGGGGATGTGGGTAATGCGCACCGCCGAGGAGGTCTTGTTGACATGCTGCCCGCCGGCGCCGGAGGCGCGAAACGTGTCGACGCGGAGGTCATCTTCCTTGATCTCGATGGGGACATCTGCTTCCGCTTCGGGGAGGACGAATACCGAGGCGAACGACGTGTGTCGCCGCTTGTTGGCATCGAAGGGGGAAATCCGCACCAAGCGGTGCACGCCGACCTCTGCCTTGAGGAAGCCATAGGCGAATTCACCCTTCACTTCCAATGTGGCCGACTTGATGCCCGCCGCCTCGCCCGATGTGTAGTCAAGCGTATCGTACTGGAATCCATGCCGCTCGATCCAGCGCGTGTACATGCGCAGGAGCATCTCGGCCCAGTCGCACGACTCGGTCCCCCCGGCGCCGGAGTGAATCGTGACAATGGCATCGTTGTGATCGTCGACACCGGTCAACAGCGATTTGAACTCGAAGGCGGCGACCTTCTCGGCCAGCGCCGCGGCCTCTGAGACGGCCTCGGCCTGGGCGGCCTCATCCGACTCCTCCACGGCCATCTCGTGCAACGTGGCGAGGTCGTCCTTTTGCTGGGAGAGTGAATGAAATTCGTCGACCCACGATGTGGCCAGCGCGATTTCCTTCAACGTGCGACGCGCCGCATCGGCATCGTTCCAGAATCCGTCGACCCCGGTCTTCGCCTCCAAGTCGGCGATGCGCGCTTGCAGCCCCTCGATGTCAAAGAAACCTCCGCAGCCGCGCCAGTTTCTCGGAGATCGCGTCCAATGTCTCCATGCTTATCGGGTTCCCTTCGATTCTTTGCGGGTGAATTCAGTCGCGTAGGTCAGGAGCCCTGTGCTCCTGACAAGTGACGCGGCAAGAGCACAGGGCTCTTGCCCTACTGATCACTTCGATGCCTCGCGGACGAATTCAATCCGCTTGTAGAAGCGCTTGCCCACATTCAGCACAAACGGCTGCGCGGTGGACACCATCTCCTGCGGGTCGGCGTGGGGGACATCGTCGATGCGCACGCCGCCCTGCTGGATCTTGCGCTTGGCTTCACTCAGCGACCCGGCGAGGGCCGAGTCGACGACGATCTCGGCCAGACGCAGGCTCGGCGCGCTCGTGGTGATCTGATGCGTTTCGATCTCCGTCGGCGCGCGGCGCTCTGAGAATTGGTGCACGAATTCGTCGCGCGCCTTCCTGCCCGCATCGGGCCCGTGATACATACGCACCAGTGTCTCCGCCAGTTCCAGCTTCAAGTCGCGCGGATTGGCCTGACCATCCGACAGGAGTCGCTTCACTTCCGCCACCCGCGCGACCGGAACATCGGTCACCAACTCAAAATACGAAGCAATCAGCGCATCGGGGACCGACATCGTCTTGCCAAACATCTCGCCGGGTGACTCGTCGATCCCGATGTAGTTACCGGTCGACTTGCTCATCCGCTGCACGCCGTCGGTGCCGGGCAGAATCGGCAACGTGAGGATCGCTTGCGGTTCGACACCGTAGTCCTCCTGAATCTGCCGCCCCGTCAGCAGGTTGAACTTCTGATCGGTGCCGCCGATTTCGATATCGGCATGGATCGCCACCGAGTCGTACGCCTGCATCAAGGGGTAGAACATCTCGTGGATGGAGATCGGCGCCCCGGCCCGGAACCGCGTTTCGAAATCATCGCGCTCCAGCATCCGGGCCACCGTGATCCGCGAGGCCAGATGCATGATCTCGCTGAACGACATCTTGGCGAACCACTCACCGTTATAGCGTACCTCGGTCTTGGTCCGGTCGAGGACCTTGAAGAACTGCCGCTGGTAGGTCTCGGCATTGGCGCGCACTTCGTCCTCTTGCAGTCGCGGACGGGTCGCCGAACGTCCGGAGGGGTCTCCGACCATCCCCGTGTAATCGCCGACGATCAGCACGATCTGGTGCCCCAAGTCCTGAAATTGCTTCAACTTACGCAGTCCGACTGTGTGTCCGAGGTGGATGTCTGGGGCGGTGGGATCAAAACCCTGTTTGACCCGCAGAGGTCGATTCTCGGCGATGCTGCGGGCGACCTTCTTCTCGAGTTCACCCTCGGGCAGGACTTCAACAGTACCTGAGCGGATGATCTCCAATTGGACCGGCAACGGGGGCAATGCCATGGTGTCAACTCCCGCTGTTCTAACGGGTTTGGCCATGATACGGTCATGCTGCGGAGAGTCACAAGGGCTTTTTCCTTGACCCTGATGATCACGGCGACAAGGTTGAGCCATTTGCGGCCGGCGGTGATCGTGCGGCTGCATTACGCGTAGAAACCAGCATGCAAGCCAACCCAAATCCCGCCCGACCAATCACGGTCTGCTCTGCTGGGGCGGGCAATGTCATCCAACGATTCACTGTGCGTGGCGCAGGTCCGACACATTGATGGCCAAGAGCAGTTCCCGACGACTCATTCTCATAACCCTGCTGGTTGTCGTGCCGATCGGCGCGGCCCTGAGCGCCTGGGTGGTTGCCACTCTATGGCGGTACGGCCAAGAACTCCCGTCCATCGAGCAGGTCTACAGCTTCAAACCCCGCCTGTCGACGCGGCTGTTTGATCGCAATGACCAACCCTTCTATGAGTTCTACACCGAGCGTCGCGTCCTCACGCCATTGAGCAAACTGCCGCCGCACGTCGTGCGCGCGCTCATCGCCACGGAGGACCGCGAGTTCTACGATCACTGGGGCGTGCGCTGGACTGCGATCCTCCGCGGCGTCGTCATCCGTCCTCTGATCGGTCGGCGCCCGCAGGGGGGCTCAACCATCACGCAGCAGTTGGCGCGTCAGCTCTTCCTCACGCCGGAGCGGACCATCGAGCGGAAGATCAAAGAGTGGATGGTGGCGATCAAGCTCGAGCGCGTCTATGCCAAGGATGAGATCCTCGAGATGTACCTCAACCACAGCTACTACGGCTCGGGGGCCTATGGCATCGAGGCGGCGGCGCAGACCTATTTCGGCAAACACACCGAGGAACTGTCGCTGCTGGAGGGAGCCGTCCTGGTCGGTCTCTTGCCGGCACCGTCGGCCTACTCACCATTGCGCAATCGGGAACGCGCGCGGGCGCGTCGCAATGTCGTCCTCCGCTCGTTGGCCACAGTCGGCGACCTCGACCAGACCGCGTGCGACTCCCTGAGCGCGCTGCCGATCGAGCTGCATACCGCCGAGGCGCCGACCCAGATCGGCGATTACTTCGCCGAGGAGATCCGTCGCTACATCGAGAGGACCTACGGCGAAGATGCGCTGTACACCGAGGGGTGGTCGATCTACACCACCTTCGATCCCGGCATCCAACGCGTGGCGGAGCGGACGGTTCAATACCGCCTGGACTCACTGCGCGGTGTCGCCGCGGCGCGTCATGGTCCCAACGATCCCGTTTATACTTATCTGGTCTACGATTCCACGTCCGGCCGACGTGTACGCGTGCGCAAGAAGATGCAGGCGGCGATCATGGTCATGGACAACGAGACCGGCGCGATTCTCGCCATGGTCGGCGGGTACGATTACGGCGAAAGCCAGTTCAACCGGGTCACCCAGGCGCTGCGCCAACCGGGGTCGGCGTTCAAGCCGTTCATCCTGACCGCCGCCGTCGAGGCGGGATTCAGGCCCTCGGACACGATCCTCGATGCGCCGGTGCTGATCAAGATCCCCGGGGCGCCGGATTACAACCCCGGGAACTTCGACAACAAGTTCGAGGGGCCGGTGACGATTCACTACGGGCTGCGCGAGTCGCGCAACCTCGTCTTTGTCCGTCTCCTGCAAAAGATCGATGTCCAGCGCGCGGTCTTCTACGCCGAGAAGATGGGGATCTCCACGCCGTTGCTCCCGGTGCCGTCGCTGGCGATCGGCAGCTCCGAGGTGACGCTCTCTGACATGGTGGAGGCGTATTCGGTCTTTCCCAACGGCGGCATCCGCACCGACCCGACGCAGATTCGTCGCATCACCGATCAATTCGGCCGCGTGATCGAGGAACGCAGCGCGCCCCGGCGCGAAGAGGTTCTGTCGGCGCAGACCGCCTATGTCGTCTTGCACACGATGAAGTCGGTCATCGACTCCGGCACCGCCGCCAGCGCCCGTTCGCGTGGATTCTGGCGTTCCGCGGCCGGGAAGACCGGCACGTCGAACGAGTATATGGACAACTGGTTCGTCGGCTTCACGCCGCAGATCACCTGCGGCGTCTGGGTGGGGTATGATCTGAAAACGCCGATCGGTGGGTATCACACAGGCACCGGCGCCGCCACGGCACTGCCGATCTGGACCGAAGTGATGAAGTACGCCACCCGCGATCTGCCCGCGGGTGACTTCGTCGCGCCCGAGGGCGTTTACACGATCATGGTCTGCCAGGACTCCAACAAACGCGCGGTCGAGGACTGCCCCGCCAACCGCGAGGAAGTCTTCACCAATCCCGCCGACACGCTCGACACCTGCCCCATCCACGATCGCTGGCGACGGCACAGACCGCGACGGTTGCGGCTGTAGGATCGCAACGTGTTCGTAGGGGCGGCCACATGGGCCGCCCGCCTCTTCAGCACACCGTATGGGCAGGGCATCCGGGACTTGCAAAACTCGATCACGACACTGAGCGGACGATTGACATCGAGCACGACGTCCCGATCCGCTCCGCTCCGGCGGCGATGAAGGCGCAGGCGGTCTCGTACGTGCGGATGCCGCCGGCGGCTTTGATTTTGATGTGGGGCGGGAGGATGCGACGCAGCAGACGGACATCTTCCAATCGCGCCCGGCCGTAGACGCCGGTGGAGGTCTTCACGAAGTTCGCGCCGCCTTCAACGGCGAGCAGCGCGGCTCGTTCGATTTGTGCCGGTTCAAGGAGACTGGCTTCGATGATCACCTTGAGGATCAGAACGTCCCCGATGGCGTAACGCACCGCACGGATGTCCTCGACGTAGCGACGGACATCCCCGTCTTTCAACCAACCCGCATGGGCGACCATGTCGATCTCGCGGGCGCCGTTGCGGACAGATGACACCGCCTCCGCGACCTTGATCTGGGTCTCGTGGGCGCCGGTGGGAAAACCGACAACGCCGCAGACGGCCACACTCGTAGCCCTTAGCTCGGCGGCGGCGGTCGCGACATGTGCGGGGTTGACACAGACGGCAGCGAATCCGTGCTGACGTGCTTCGGCGCACAAGGTTACGATCTGGACCGTTGTGACGTCAGGCGCCAGATTGGTGTGATCGATATGTCGCGCCAACTCCTTCGCTGTCAGACGTGGGACCGGGATCGGGGCTTCGCGCGTGATTCCGTCCTTCTCGTCTGCAAATGGCCGAGTCGGCAACTGCGACAGCCGGGCGCGGCATGAACGTCCGTCGCGGGTCGACATCAGCACGAGGGGATCGGGGCCAAACGCCATGATCACCTCTCGGCACGAGGCACACGGCGGCCAGAACCGCTCATCGGGCGCGATCACAACGACCGTGACGAACTCGGTGTGACCGGCCGCCACGGCGGTCGTGATGGCATTGTGCTCGGCGCAAATGTCGAGTTCGTGGGTACCATTCTCAACGTTGCACCCGGCGAATATCGCCCCGTCTTGTGTGATCACGGCCGCGCCGACATGCTTCCCCGAGAAGGGCGCATGCGCATGTTGCTGCGCGGCGCGGGCCAAGTCGAGCGCGCGTCGCTCGGAATCGGTCGGTGTCACTGTCTCGCTCATTCCCACGTATCGATCAATCACATGGATGTGAGGGTAAACAAGGGGCTTAAGCCCCTTGTTCGCCAATCCTGAATCCGCACCTCACATGGGAGGATTCACGTTGACCAACTCCCCCCAGAAACTCGACGCCCCCGTCACCGGTGCGGTCGCCGCCCGCGGGAATATATCGAGCAAGGTCACCGCCAGGTCGGCAAAGGTCTCCCGCACGCCGAGATTCACACCGGCCCGCAGCGATGGACCATAGGCCAGAAGTGGAATCATCTCGCGGGAGTGGTCGGTGGACGGGGTCGTCGGGTCGACGCCATGGTCGGCGACGAGAAACAACACGTCGGCCGGGGTCAATCGCGGCAAGAGCACACCCAACTGGCGGTCGAACTGCGCCAACCCGTCGGCGAATCCCCGCGGGTCGTTGCGGTGCCCCCAGACCATGTCGAACTCGACCAGGTTGACGAAGATCAGACCGTCCGGGACCTCCGCCATGGCCGTGATCGTCTGTTCCATACCATCGATATTATCATGGGTATGGATCTTCACGGATAATCCGCGTCCGGCGAAGAGATCGTCGATTTTGCCGATTCCCACGGTGGGGATTCCCGCGGACATCAACCGGTCGAGAACCGTGGGCTCCGGCGGCTCCAGTGAGAAATCGCGGCGTCTGTGTGTACGTACAAACGCGCCGGGCGTGCCGACGAACGGTCGGGCGATCACGCGTCCAACGGCATCCGGCCCCCGGAGAATCTCGCGCGCGATGCGGCAGGCCGAGTACAGTTGTTCGATCGGCACGACATCCTCATGCGCCGCGATCTGGAACACCGAATCCGCGGATGTGTAAACGATCCACTCGCCGGTCCGGCAGTGACGCTCACCGAGATCGGCGATGATCTGCGTGCCGGAGGCGGGGCAGTTGCCGATCACCCCGCGCCCGGTACGCGCGACAAATGGGTCGAGGATCTGGCGCCCAAATCCGTGCGGATACAGTGGGAACGGTTCCGTCAGCGTGACCCCCATCAACTCCCAATGTCCGGAGGTCGAGTCCTTGCCGGCGGCGCGTTGTTTCATTCTCCCGTATGAGCCGATCGGTGACGGCACTGGCGGCACACCGGCGATGTCGTGCAGGTGTCCCAGTCCCAATCGCGCCAGATTCGGACAATCGAGTCCGCCGACCGCACGCGCGGTGTTCGCCAGCGTATTCGAGCCCTCATCGCCGAATGCTGTCGCATCCGGCGCATCACCGATGCCGCACCCATCGAGGACGATGACGATGGCTCGACGGATATTCATGAAATCAGCGGGGCAATGTCTGCTCTAAGTCCGGCGACAGCCCCAAGAACCGCCCCAACTGCACCACGTCCTCTGCGCTCATGACGCCGTCCCGAACCCACAAGGCATACGCCTGATAGAACGATCGCACGGAATCGACGGGCAGCGTCCCCCCCCGTAGCTGCGTACAGAATCGCTGCCGCGCCACGGCAAATGCATCGAGGGGGAAGACTGCCGCCGCGACGGAATCGGGGATCTGCAGGAGCGATTCGGCGGCCCACGTAATCGCAGGAGTCAGCTGGCGGCCACCGTTGCGCCAGCGAACCAGGCCGATCGAGCCGCCAATCACGATCGCCACAGCGATTACAACCACGGCGATGGTCGATCGGGCATCGCGACCAGGCGTCTTCATCACGCGATTCCACGCAGAACCAGAAACGAAACGGGCAATCCATTCCGGATTGCCCGCAGAAGTCGATGGCCGGTCGCCACTACTCCTCGGCGGCGGCCTTCTGTCGACGGCCCTTGCCTTTTGCCGCCGGTGTTTCTCCGCCGTCCTTCCCCTGCGGGGCCGATGCCTTCTTGCCTTTCTTTTCCTTCTTGTCCTTCTCGTCGGTCTGGACGGTCGCCTTGGGAACAAGCAGCTCCAACCGGGCCAGAGAGGCGCCGTCACCGCGGCGGCTGCCGAGCTTGATGATGCGGGTGTATCCGCCCGCACGTGCGGAGAACTGCGGCGCGATCTCCTCGAAGAGCTTCTTCAGCACCGAGCGATCCTTGACGCGGCGAGCGGCCAGGCGACGCGCGTGCAGATCGCCGCGCTTGCCGAGTGTGATCAACCGTTCCGCGACCGAGCGCACTACGCGGGCCTTGGGCACGGTCGTGGTGACCGCGTGGGCGCGAAACAGCGCTGTCGCCATGTTCCCCAGTAAAGCGCGCCGGTGTGCGGCGGTCCGACCCAGCTTGCGGACTGTGCGTTGGTGTCTCATCGTGACTCGATTCTGATTGTGGACTCCGGGCGGCCGGCTATGCCAGGGGCTCGGCCATCACCGCCTCCGAGGCGGGTTCTTTGTACTTCTCGACGTCCATCCCGAAGTGCAACCCCAATTCCGCCAGGATGCCGTTCAACTCCGTCAGGGACTTGCGCCCGAAATTGCGGTACTTCAGCATCTCCGACTCGGTGCGCTTGACCAGATCCTCCAAGGTCATGATATTGGCGGCCCGCAGGCAGTTCGACGACCGTACCGACAACTCCATCTCATCGACCCGCATGTTGAGAAGCTGGCGGATGCGCAACGTCTCCTCGTCGACCTCACTGGAGGACTCCTCGACGAACTCCTCTTCGACAGTCACGAACAACTGGAAGTGATCCTTGAGAATCTTGGCGGCGTAGGAGACGGCGTCCAAAGGAACAAGCGTGCCGTCGGTCCAGACGTCGATGATCAGCCGATCGTAATCGGTCCGCTGGCCGACGCGGGTATTCTCGACGGTGTAGTTGACCTTGATCACCGGCGAGAACAGCGAATCGACCGGGATCGTTCCGACCGGTTGCTCGGGCCGCTTGTTCTGCTCCGCTATGGTATAGCCGCGGCCGGGCATGACATCCATCTCGATGCGCACGCGCGCATCCTTGGTCAACTCCAACAGATGCAGATCGGGATTGGCGATCTTGACGTTGGGGTTCTCCTCGATCTGACCCGCGTTGTACCGCCCGACCTGGTCGACCTCGAGGACGAGCATCTCCGGCCCGTCGGAGAAGAGCTGCGCGCGAATCTGCTTGATATTCAGAATGATGTCGGTCACGTCCTCGAACACGCCCGGGATCGTGGAGAACTCGTGGACGACCCCCTCGACGCGGACCGCCGTGACGGCGGCGCCCTGAATCGACGAGATCAATGTCCGCCGGAGGGCATGGCCGATGGTGTTTCCAAAGCCACGCTCGAGAGGTTCGATGTAGAAGCGGCCGTAGGTCGGCGTCCGCGTGGTCTCGTCGACCACGATCTCCCTCGGCATGGTCAGTGCTCTCCACTTCATGATCTTCAGACCTCCACCGGCGCGATCAGCGTGAATACAACTCGACGATCAACTGCTCCTGGGTGGGCGTGGGAATCTCCACGCGCGACGGCAACGCGAGCATCTCACCTTCGAGGTGCGCCTTATCGAGGCGGAACCACGGCAGGTCGGTCGTGCGCCCCGTGTCCCGCAGCGCCATGTGGATGAGCTCCAGACGCTTGGACTTGTCGCGCACCCGCATCACGTCCCCCGGAGACACCAGAAACGACGGCACGTCGACGATGCGATCGTTGACCGTGAAATGACGGTGACGGACCAGTTGCCGCGCCGCCTTGCGCGAGGGAGCAAAGCCGAGGCGATACACGACGTTGTCCAGCCGACGCTCCAACAGCACCAGCAAATTCTCGCCTGTCACGCCCCGCGTCCGCGCCGCCCGCTCATAGTACTGGCGGAACTGCCGCTCCAGAACGCCATAGATCCGACGCACTTTTTGCTTCTCCCGCAACTGCAGCCCGTAGTCCGACCCTTTCCGTCGGGTCGAAGTCCCGTGCTGCCCGGGGGCGCCCGCACCGCGCTCAATCGGGCACTTGTCCGACATGCACCGCGACCCCTTCAGGAACAACTTCTCGCCTTCCCGCCGACACAAGCGGCAGTTGGCATCCCGATAACGCGCCATGTACCCTTCCTACTCCAACCCGTTTGACTATGTTCCCGCCGGCTTGACGGCTACACACGCCGACGCTTGGGCGCCCGACACCCGTTGTGGGGCAAAGGCGTCACGTCCCGGATCGCCAAGACTTCCAGCCCGGCGGCCGACAGCGAGCGGATCGCCGCCTCGCGCCCCGAACCGGGACCCTTCACGCAGATCTCCACCTTGCGCAACCCCATGTCCATCGCTTCGCGCGCCGCCGTGCTCGCCGCCTGTTGAGCGGCAAATGGCGTGCTCTTCTTCGAGCCCTTGAACCCCTGACGACCCGCCGAGGACCAGGCGAGCACCTCCCCGTTGGCGTCCGTCAGCGTGACGATGGTGTTGTTGAACGTCGCCTGGATGAACGCTCGCCCCAAGGGTTCCACCCGTCCGCGTTTGCGACGGCCTTTCTTCTTTTTTGGCTCCGCCACTCTCTACCTCTGCTCCAAGAGCACTAACGACTACGCTATGGAAACGATACCGAATCTACTTGCCACGCCCGATCGCCCGCCGGGGACCTTTCCGGGTGCGCGCATTGGTGCGCGTGCGTTGACCCCGCACCGGCAGGTTCCGCCGGTGCCGCAGGCCCCGGTAGCAGCCGATGTCGATCAGCCGCTTGATGTTCATCTGCACCTCGCCGCGCAGGGCGCCTTCCACCCGGTGGTTCGCCTCAATCTCATCGCGCAGCTTCACGACTTCTTCGTCGGTCAGCTTGTGAACCCGCGTGTCCGGGTTCACGCCGGTGGCGGCCAGGATCTTCCGGGCCGACGTCGGCCCGATGCCGAAGATGTACTGGAGACCCACCTCGATCCGTTTTTCCTTGGGCAGGTCGATGCCCGCGATACGTGCCAATGTTCCTCCCGATTATCCCGACACTGAATGGTCGTACGGACCCTACCCCTGACGCTGCTTGTGACGCGGGTTCGTACAGATGATCCGCATCACGCCCTTGCGACGGATGATCTTGCATTTCTCGCAGCGCGGCTTGATCGATGAACGGACTTTCATATCGGTTGTCCCATCACTTGTAGCGGTACACGATCCGCCCCCGGGTCAGGTCGTAGGGCGACAACTCGAGCGTCACCCGGTCCCCCGGCAGGATCTTGATGAAGTGCATGCGCATCTTGCCCGACACGTGCGCCAGCACCTTGTGCCCATTCTCCAATTCAACCTGAAACATCGCATTCGGCAACGGCTCGATGACCTTTCCTTCGACGGTGATGGCCTGCTCTTTCGCCACGCTACACGCCTCCGGCAACCACCGTCAGCACATCCGGGCCGTTCTCCGTGATGGCAACCGTATGTTCAAAGTGTGCCGACAGGGATCCATCCGCCGTCCGTACCGTCCACTTGTCGGCATCGAATTGAATCCTCGGGCCGCCCGCGTTGATCATCGGCTCGATCGCCAGCACTATCCCCGGCTTCAGCGTCGGACCGGTGTGGGGACGTCCGAAGTTCGGCACCTGCGGCTCCTCGTGCATCTTCCGGCCGATTCCGTGCCCCACCAGATCACGCACAACGGAATACCCGTTTTCCTCGGCATATGTTTGCACGGCGGCGGAAATGTCGCCGAGGCGATGTCCGCTGCGTGCCTGTGCGATGCCGCGCCGCAATGCCTCCTGCGTCACCGACATCAATCGTTCCGCCGCGCTCGGAACCTCGCCGATCTTGAGCGTACGCGCCGCGTCACCGTACCACCCGTCCCGGCACACGCCGACGTCGACGGAGACAATCTGCCCTTCGCGCAATTCCCGCTCGCCCGGAATTCCATGGACGACCACATCGTCGACGGAAATGCACAGCGTCGCCGGGTAATCCAGGTATCCCTTGAAGGCCGGCTCGGCACCGTGCGCGCGTATGAATTCCTCAGCCATTTTGTCCAGTTCCGCCGTCTTCATCCCCGGTCGGATCATCCGTTCGACCAAGTCGAGGGTCTCGGCCACCAGCCGACCCGCCAGACGCATCTGCTCGATCTGATCGCGCGTCTTGACCGAAATCACTCATCCCTCAACTCGCCGCCACCGGGTCGTTCGCTTCTCAACTCCGGCCGGCGCGCTCCAGAGCGGCAAACACCGACTCGATCGGTTGTTCCCCGTCAATCCGCAGCAGGAGCCCACGTTGGTCATAGTAGGCGATCAGGGGGGCGGTTTGACGCCGGTACACGTCCAACCGTCGTTCAATCACCGCCTCGTTGTCATCACTGCGACCCTCAAGCCGCGCCCGCCCCGCCAATCTCTTCTTGACCTCCGGGTCGCCGACGTCCACCAGGACGGCATGATCGACCGCCAGGTTGAGACCTTCCAGCATCCGGTCCAACTCGACCGCCTGTGACTCCGTCCGCGGAAAACCATCCAGGATGAAGCCCTGGCCACTCGACAGCGCGGCCAGCCGACCGCGAATCATCATCAGGATCAGTTGGTCGGGGACAAGATCGCCGCGCTCCATATACGCTTGGGCCTGCCGACCGACGTCCGATCCGGCCGACACCTCCTGGCGCAGCAAATCGCCGGTCGACAGATGCATGGCCCCGAACGCCTCCGCCAGCTTCTTCGCCTGCGTCCCCTTGCCCGATCCAGGCGGTCCCAATAGAATCCATCGCATGTCGCCAGTCCCGCTTGAGGCACCCCCACATCCACTACATGGAGCGGCCTCGTATCCTCCCGCGTTTCATGAAACCTTCATAGTGCCGCATGATCAGATGCGACTCCACCTGCTGCAACGTGTCCAGCGCCACACCGACGACGATCAGAAGCCCGGTGCCGCCGAAGTAATACTGCACATTGACCTGGCGGATCATGATATAGGGCAGAATCGCCACGAGGGCGAAGAAGATCGCACCGGGGAGCGTGATCCGCGTCAACACCCTGTCGATGTAGTCGGAGGTCCGCTTGCCCGGACGGATCCCCGGGATGTATCCCCCGTACTTCTTCATGTTGTCCGCCAGGTCGACCGGATTGAACACGATCGCCGTATAGAAGAATGCAAAGAACACGATGATGATCCCATACACGACCGAGTAGACGACCGCGCCGGGATTGAAGTACGACCCGAGGTCCTGCACCCATTGGACGTTGGGGAAGAACGAGATCAAGGTCTGCGGCGCGAACATGATCGATTGCGCGAAGATGATCGGAATCACGCCCGCCGTGTTGACCGACAGAGGTATGTGCGTCGCCTGGCCGCCGTAGACCTTGCGCCCGACGACCCGCTTGGGATACTGCACCGGGATGCGACGTTGCGCCCGGGTGACCAGCACCACGGCGGCCACCACCGCGACCATCAATGCCACCAGGAACAACTCGGTGAACAGGCCGCGCCGCCCGAACCACATCTCGCGGGCTTCGTCGAAGATGGCCTGCGGGAACCGGGCAATGATCCCGATGAAGATGATCAGGGAAATCCCATTGCCGATCCCGCGCTCCGTGATCTGTTCCCCCAGCCACATGATGAAAATCGTCCCGGAGGTGAAGGTCACCACGGTGAGGAACTTGAATCCCCACCCGGGATTGGGAACAACGGGAACACCCTGACCGGCATTGATCGATTCCAGGAAGACGGCCGTGCCCAACGCCTGCAGCGCGGCCAGAAGCACGGTACCGTAGCGCGTGTACTGCGTGATCTTACGGCGTCCTTCTTCCCCTTCTTTCTGAAGGCGCTGAAAGTGGGGAATCACCGTACCGAGAAGTTGAATGATGATCGAGGCGGAGATGTAGGGCATGATGCCGAGCGCAAAGATCGTCGCCTTATAAAAGGCGCCGCCCACGAACATGTCGTAGAGACCGAACCACGTGCTCCCGGCGCCGGCGAAGAAGGCTCCCAGCGCCTGCGCATCGACCCCGGGGGTCGGTATGTGCCCGCCGACGCGGTAGACGACGAGGATGCCCAACGTGAAGAGCACCCGCCGTCGCAGTTCCTCAACCTTGAATATGTTTTGAAATGCGTTCAGCACGGCCGACTGTCATCCTTCATGGTTGATGCGGGGGAGTGGGCCATCACGACTTGGCTGGACCCGTCGCAGGGGCTTCGAGCATCAGCTTCTCACAGCGCCCACCGGCGGCGGCGATTTTCTCCTCGGCGGCCTGGGAAAAGGCGTGCGCTTGTACGACGACGGCCCGGCCAATCTCTCCGTTGCCCAGCACCTTGACCGGCTTGGTCTTGGACCGGACGAGCCGCAGCCGCCGCATGCCGTCGATATCAATCCGTTCGGTCAGGCCCGATTCCGCCAAGTCGGACAGATTCACGACCTGATACTCCACCCGGAAGGGATTCCAAAAACCCCGCTTCGGCAGGCGCCGGTGCAACGGCATCTGCCCGCCTTCACGGGCATAACGACGCTTGGCACCCGAGCGGGAGAACTGGCCTTTGTGACCCCGCGTGGAAGTCTTGCCATGTCCCGATCCCGGCCCCCGACCGACGCGTTTGCGTCGACGCGTGGAACCGGCCGGCGGCCGCAGATTCGACAAATCCATCGCTGCCTTCTCGCTCATCCCGTCAGCCGTCTGCTCTTTCCACCTTCACCAGATGCGCCACAGCGGCGATCATCCCACGGATGACCGGCGTGTCGCCATGCTCGACCGTCTGATAGAGACGGCGGAACCCCAGCGCACGGATCGTGCGACGGTGCTTCTGGATGCCGCGCGCGACCGAGCGTACATAGGTGATTCTCAGTTTCGCTGCCATCGTTCTCACCGATCAGTTGACCGTCGGCTGCACCGGCGCCGGCGCTGCGGCGGCCCGTTGGCCGTCTCCCGCCTCTGCCGCCAACTTGCCACGGAATCTGCCGATGATGTCCGCATGGCGCAATTGCCGCAGGCCATCCATGGTCGCCTTAACGACGTTTTGAGGATTGGAAGAGCCGAGCGACTTGGACAGAATGTCCTGGACCCCGGCCGATTCCAGCACCGCGCGTACGGCACCACCGGCGATCACACCGGTCCCGGGAGAAGCCGGACGCAGCACCACCCGCGCGGCACCGGCGCGTCCCACGACGGGATGGGGAATCGTCCCCTCGCGCAACACCACCGATTCCATCGATTTCTTGGCCGACTCCAGTCCCTTGCGGATCGCCTCGGCGACTTCACCGGCCTTGCCGAGTCCGATCCCCACTTTTCCCTTGCGATCCCCGGTCGCGACCAGGGCCGTGAAGGAGAAACGCCGTCCCCCTTTGACCACCTTGGCCACACGGTTGACGTAGACCACCTTCTCCAAGAACTCGCCGGTATCAGGAGTGCCGCGATACAATCGATCTCTCCTCAGTCGTCAGGCGACAATTGCCATCAGCTCCAAGATCGTGACTTTGTGTGACACACCGCACGGCCCCATCAAATCACGAGCCCCGCCTCACGCGCCGCCTCGGCGACCGCCCGGATGCGTCCATGGTACCGGTTCTTGTTGCGATCAAACACGGCGGACTTGATCCCGGCGGCGATCGCCAACTCGGCGACCTTCTTCCCAACCTGGCGGGCCGCTTCCGTCTTCGTCAGCTTCGTACCCGCCGGAACGGCCCCCGGTGACATCGTGGACCAGAAGACCAAAGTCCGTCGCGTCGAGTCGTCCACCAATTGCGCGGTGACGTGACGCAACGACTTCGTCACGGTCAGGCGCGGACGATCCGTTGTTCCTGTTATGCGTTGCCGCACGTGCAGCCGACGACGCCGTCCGCGGATCTTCTTGAGCTCGACGCGATCTGGCATGTGCTTGTCACTGTCCTGCCCGGCCCCGGAATCGGCGCCGGGTCATCACCCATCGTCCGGCTACGCGGCGGTCTTGCCCGCCTTCCGACGGACATACTCACCTACGTAGCGGATTCCCTTCCCCTTGTAGGGTTCCGGCGGACGGAAACGACGCACGCGCGCCGCGACTTCGCCCACCAGTTCCTTGGAGACGCCCTCGACGGCGAACCGGGTCGGATTCTCCACCACAAAACGAATCCCATCCGGCGGCGTCACGAGAATCGGATGCGAAAACCCCACCGTGAGGTTCAGCTTCTTGCCCATCATCTCCGCTTTGAAACCGACGCCCACGATTTCCAGCGCCTTGCGGAACCCCTGCGACACACCGGACACCATGTTGGCGATCAGGGCCCGGGTCAGACCGTGAAGCGCGCGATGCCGTCGATGATCCGACGGGCGCTGTACGACCACGCATCCGGACTCGACCGCGATCGTCATCTCCGGATCAAAGGACTGGCTCAATGTTCCTTTGGGACCCTTGACGGTCACTGCCGCGCCATCAACAGTCACGGTTACACCGGTTGGAATCGCGATGGGATTTTTGCCGACTCGGGACATGACAGACTCCCAGGATTCCCCATTCTCACCAAACGTGCAGTAGCAATTCCCCGCCGACCCCTTGCGCCAGCGCCTGCTGGCTGGTCATGACGCCTCGCGACGTGGTCACGACGGTGACACCCAATTGCCGGGCCTTCTTCTGCAGTTGCTCCCGGGACGCATAGCGACGCAACCCCGGCCGCGACAGCCGCCGCAGGCCGCTGATCACCGGTTCCTGCTCCGGCGTGTAGCGCAGACGGATCACCAACTCGCCCTGCGGACCGGCGGCCTGCTCGGTGAATCCGCGGACATAATGATTCTCCTGCAGAATGCGCACGATCTCGCGCCGCATCCGCGACGAGGGGACGGTGACGCGTTTGTGCCCGGCCCGCGACGCATTGCGAATGCGTGTCAGCAAGTCCGCAATCGGATCGGTCATCGACATGATCTGCAACTCTTTCCCAGACCGCTGCCCTACCAGCTCGCCTTGGTGACGCCCGGGATCTCGCCCGACAGCGCCAGATTGCGGAAGCAGATGCGGCAGACGCCAAAGCGACGCAGATAGCCGCGCGGGCGACCGCAAATGCGGCAGCGGGTGTAGGCGCGCACCGCGAATTTCGGTTTGCGCCTCTGTTTGACGATCAGACACTTCTTGGCCATAACATCACAGTCCGGACTGGCGTCTTCGGGAAGACGTACCCTAACGCCGGCGGAACGGCATCCCCATCAGCCGTAACAGTTCCATACCTTCTTCGTCCGTGCGGGCGGTGGTACAAATCGTAATATTCATCCCCCGGATCTTGTCGATCTTGTCGTAGTCGATCTCAGGAAAGATGATCTGCTCTTTGATCCCCAGGGTGTAGTTACCCCGGCCGTCGAACGACTTCGTCGGTACGCCACGGAAGTCGCGCACGCGGGGCAGCGCCACGTTGGTCAACCGATCGAAGAACTCATACATCCGGGCACCGCGTAGTGTCACCGAGCACCCGATCGCCACGCCCTCACGCAGTTTGAAATTCGAGATCGATTTGCGCGCCTTGCGCACCACCGGCTTCTGACCCGTGATCTGTCCCAGCTCACCGGCCGCCGTCTCAATCACCTTGGGATTGGCCAATGCCTCCCCCAGCCCCTGATTAACGACGATCTTCTCCAGCCGCGGCGCCCGCATGATGCTGGTGAAGCCGAACTGCTCCATCAACTTGGGAGCGACCTCTTGGCGGTACTTCTCGCGCAGACGGGGAATCACCGGAGTCGGCGCCGCCTTGGCCACCTTCTCCGTCTTCGCCGGCTTGTCCGCTTTGCCCGGCTTCTCCGTCGCCGCCTTCTTCTCTTTCGCCATCAGAATACTCGTTACCGCGCGCTCACGCGACCATCAACCGCTGCATCTACTGATGCAACCTCACATTGGAAATGTGAATCGGTGCCTCTTTTTCGACGATCCCGCCCTTGGGATTCCGCTGAGTCGGTCGTGTATGGCGCTTGATCATATTCACGCCCTCCACCACCAACCGACCCTTGTCGGGGAAGACCCGCAGCACGCGCCCCGTCTTGCCCTTGTCGCTGCCCGCCAGGACTGAGACGACGTCGCCCTTTTTGATCCGTTTCGCCATCGGTCAACTTCCCGCAATCCCGTCTCGTTCAATCCGCGACCATCAGAGCACTTCCGGCGCCAGCGAGACGATCTTCATGAAGTTCCGCTCGCGCAACTCACGCGCCACCGGGCCGAAAATGCGCGTGCCCCGTGGCTCACCGGCTTCATTCACGATTACGGCGGCGTTGTCGGAAAACCGAATGTACGTCCCGTCCTTGCGCCGCACCGGCCGCGTCGTGCGCACGATCACCGCCCGGCATTTCTCCTTGCGCTTGACCGTCCCACCCGGCACCGCCTCCTTCACCGAACAGATGACGAGGTCGCCGACGCGCGCATACCGCCGCCGTGTTCCCCCGAGAACGCGGAAGCACATGATCACCTTGGCCCCGGAGTTGTCGGCCACGACCAGTCGGCTGTATTCCTGAATCATCGTCGCGTCCCGCCGTGCCTACTTCGCCTTCTCCAGGATCTCAACCAGGCGCCAGCGTTTGTTCTTCGACAACGGGCGCGTCTCCATAACCAGGACACGGTCGCCGACGCCGGCCTGCCCATCGGGGTCGTGGGCCATGAGTTTCGCGCTGCTGCGGACGACCCGTCCGTATCCCGGATGCGCCAGCGTGCGGTCGATCTTCACGGTGATCGTCTTGTCCATCTTGTCGGAGACAACGATCCCGACCCGGGTCTTGCGCGCAGCGCGTTTGGCTTCGTCCATCGGTGACTTCCTCTACGACCGGTCGCCGGCACCGGACCCAGACACGGTGCCGCGGGCGCCCGACGCCTGTTGAGTCATGACCGTCTTTACCCGCGCCACTTGGCGACGCAGCTGCCGCAACAACAGCGGGTTGTCCGGCGGTTGCAGGGATCTCCGCACGCGCAGATTGAACAACTCCTCCTCCAAGTCACGCAATTCGCGCGACAACTCCGCGTGCGACATCTCTCGCAGTCGATCGGTACCCAGTTTCTCCATATGGATTTCAGGAGGACCTACGCCTCCAGCGCCTTCGTCTTCACAAACTTGGTCTTCAGGGGGAGCTTGTCCGCCGCCAGACCCAAGGCCGTCGCCGCCAGCTCCTCGGTAATCCCCTCGAGCTCAAAGAGAACGCGCCCCGGCTTGACGACCGCGACCCAGTATTCCGGATTTCCTTTGCCCTTCCCCATGCGTGTCTCGGCCGGCTTGATCGTCACCGGCTTGTCCGGGAAGATGCGGATCCAGACCTTCCCGCCGCGCTTGATGTGCCGGGTCAGCGCCACGCGCGCCGCCTCGATCTGCTTGTTCGTGATCCAAGCCGGCTCCATCGCCTTCAGCCCATACTGGCCAAAGGCCACTGTGCCCCCGCGGTAGGCCTTGCCCCGGCGTGAGCCCCGTTGCTGCTTGCGATGTTTGACGCGTTTCGGTGAAAGCACGTGTCCTTATGACCCGGACCGCCTCAGGCACCCGCCGAGGTGTCGGACCCCTCCATCACTTCGCTGTCGCGTTCTTCAGGACGCTTACGGCGCGAACGCGCCCCCGGTTTTCTGGTCCGCGCACCCTTGCGGTCCCGCTCACGCCCAAAGGCCGGTGGCTCCTCTTCCCGCTCCGTCCGATCGGCCGGGCCGAGGACCTCACCCTTAAACAGCCACACCTTCACGCCGATCGTGCCGAAGGTCGTGTTCGCCGTCGCCCGCGCAAAATCGATGTCGGCACGCAGCGTGTGCAACGGCACCCGGCCTTCCATGTATTTCTCCGAACGCGCGATCTCGGCGCCGCCCAATCGACCGCCGCACTGAACGCGCATGCCGAGCGCGCCCATCTTCATGCTGGCGGCCAGGGCCTTCTTCATCGCCCGACGGAAGGAGATGCGCCCCTCCAGTTGCCGCGCGATCGACTCCGCCACCAGTTGGGCGCGCAACTCGGGACGCTTGACCTCGATGATGTTGAGCGTGATCTCTTTCTTGGTCAACAGTTGCAGCTCCTCACGCAGCTTGTCCACTTCGGCGCCCTTGCGGCCGATGACGATCCCCGGGCGGGACGTGTGGATGTCGACCGTGATGCGCTTGGGCGCGCGCACGATCTCAATGCGCGCGATCCCCGCGTTCTCCAGGCGGCGACTGATGTACTTCTTGATCGTCAGGTCCTCGATCAGGAGATCTGCGAAATTGCGCTGCGCAAACCACCGCGACGACCAGCCGCGAATCACGCCGACACGAAAACCTACGGGGTTCGTCTTCTGTCCCAAACCTGCCTCCGTCGCACCACCCGCCGACCTATTCCGGCGCGGCAATGCCCACGATCATCATGACTTTTCGGCGCTCTTCCTGGCGCCGCCCCTGCCATCCTTCGCCGACGCTGCCTCTGCCTTCGCCTTCACCACGGCGGCGGGCTTGTGCCCCGACACCTCATCCGACACCTCGACCCGGACGTGGCAGAACCGTTTGCGTATGCGATAGGCCCGGCCCATGCCGACGGCTCGGAATCGCCGCGCCAGCGGACCACCGTCGACGCGGACATCGGTCACCACGAAATCCCCGGCCTTGTGATGGGCTGTACCCTCCACGGCCTGCGCATTGGCACGGGCCGAGGCGATCACTTTCGCCAGCGGCACCGCCGCCTGCTTCGGCATCAGCTTCAGCATCGCCGTCGCCCGGTCGACCGACAGACCGCGCACCAACGCCGCGACCTGACGCATCTTCCGCGCCGAACCGCGACAAAACCGTGACTGGGCCATCCCTTCCATCGCTCACCCACCAAGCCGCTGCGCCGAAATCCTACTTTCGGTGGATCGGGCCCGTTGTCTTCTCCGTCTTCTTCTCACCATGACCGCGGAATGTGCGGGTCGGCGCAAACTCACCGAGCTTGTGACCCACCATGTTCTCCGTCACATAGACCGGGATGAACTTGTTCCCGTTGTGGATCGCGATCGTGTGCCCGACGAACTCCGGGGGGATGGTCGAGCGCCGCGCCCAGGTCTTGATGACGCGCTTCTCCCCGTCTTCATTGAGACGCTTGACGACCCTGAGGACGCTCTCCTCAACAAACGGTCCCTTTTTCAACGATCGCGCCACGAACCCCTCTCCTCAACAGCCGAACACAATCTCCATACCCTTCGCTTCGGCGCCGGCTACGCCTTGCCGCGACGCTTGACGATGTACTTGTTCGACAGGTTCTTCTTCTTTCGCGTTTTCAACCCTTTGGACTTCTTCCCCCATGGGGAGCAGGGATGACGGCCACCGGAGGAACGTCCTTCGCCGCCGCCCATCGGATGATCGACCGGGTTCATCGCCACGCCGCGCACACTGGGCCGACGTCCGCGCCAGCGACTGGCACCCGCCTTTCCCAAACTCAGGTTCTCATGGTCGAGGTTTCCGACTTGTCCGATCGTGGCATAGCACCGCTCACGGACCAGGCGAACTTCGCCGGAGGGGAGCTTGAGGTGCGCCATGCCACTCTCTTTGGCGGCGAGGATCACCTGCGCGCCGGCGGCGCGGGCCATCTGACCCCCCTTGCCCTCGCGCATCTCGACGTTGTGCACCGACAGACCCAGAGGGATCACCGACAACGGCATCGCATTGCCGACCTTCACCTCAACGCCGTCTCCCGCCATCAGCGTTTCGCCGACCGCCAGACCGTCCGGAGCCAGGATGTAACGCTTCTCCCCGTCGGCATAGTTCAACAGCGCAATGCGCGCGGAGCGGTTGGGATCATATTCGATGGCCGTGACCTTGGCCGGGATGTTCCGCTTGTCGCGCCGGAAGTCGATCAGACGATAGAACCGCTTGTGCCCGCCGCCGCGGCAGAACGCCGTCACGCGTCCCTTGTTGTTCCGGCCGCCCGACTTCCGCAACGCGACGATCAGGGACTTCTCCGGCCGATCTTTGGTGATCTCCTCAAAGGTCGGCACCGTCCGGTGACGAATCCCCGCCGAGGTCGGCTTGTACGATTTGATGCCCATATCCGTTGCCGGTGACGGCTCCGCACGCGGTGCGGTCGCCACACCCGTCAAGTCTTCTCAAACAGCTCGATGTGCCCCTCGGAATGAATCGTGACGTACGCCTTCTTGCGCGCCGGACGACGACCCGCAAACCGCCCGAGACGTTTCAGCTTGCCCCGGACATTGATGGTGCGCACGTCGACGACTTTCACTTTGAACAGGTCCTCGACCGCCTGGCCGATCTCCAGCTTGTTGGCATCGGGATCGACCTCGAAAGCGAAGCAATGGCGCCCTTCACGCAGGATGACGCTCTTCTCGGTCGTCAGCGCCCGGCGGATGATGCGGCGTGGATCGTACCTCATGACACCCACACCTCCCGCATGCGCGCCAGGGCCTCGGGCGAAATCACCAGCTCCTGCGCCCGCATGATCTCATAGGCATTGGCCAGATCCGCCCGCACCCGCACCAGACCATCGATGTTGCGGCACGACTTGTCCAGATTGGGAAGCAGCCCCTGATCGAGGAACAGCGTCTTCCGTCCCGAGACACCCATCTTGCTGAGTGTCGTGGCCACGGCTTTGGTCTTGGGTTGCTCCATCTCCTGGCGCGCCCAGACACGAACTGCGCCCCCCTGGGCCTTGAGGGACAGTGCGGAGACCAACGCCAGCTTGCGAACCTTGCGAGGGATTTCCTCGTGATGGTGACGAACGCGCGGTCCGAACACGCGGCCGCCGCCGACCCAGACCGGTGAGGTGTTGGATCCGGAGCGGGCGCGCCCGGTCCCCTTCTGACGCCACGGCTTGATGCCGCCGCCGGAGACCTCATGCCGCTGCTTGGTCTTGGCCGTCCCCTGCCGTTGGTTGGTCAGGTACCGTTTCACATAGGCGTGCATCGCCCCGGCATGCGGCGCTTGACCGAACAGCGCATCCGGCAGACTCACCGAACCGGCCAGCGCGCCCTGCGCGTCATACTGGGGAACCGTAATCTCCATCACACGCAATCTCGAAAAGGAACCACTACTTTCGCTTCTTGGCCTCGCGCACGATCACCAGCGCATTGCGCTTACCCGGCACCGCGCCGCGCACCAGGATCAAATTCTCTTCGGGACGGGTGGCGGCCACGACGAGGTTGGAGACCGTGACCCGGACATTCCCCATCCGCCCGGCCATCCGCTGACCGCGGAAGGTCCGGGAGGGATAGGAACTGGCGCCGACCGAGCCCGGAGCGCGCCAGCGATCCGATTGCCCGTGCGTCTTGGGTCCGCCCGCGAACTTGTGGCGCCGCACCGCCCCCTGGAAACCCAACCCTTTCGATGTGCCGATGATGTCGACACGCTCACCGGCCTTGAACTGGTCGACCCGAACCAAGTCACCCACCGCCTGCTGGGCCGGGGCCGACAGACGGATTTCGCGCAGCCATCGGGGCGGATCCACCGATTTCAGATGGCCCAGCATCGGCTTGGAGACGCGCGACTTGCGCACCGAACCCATCCCGACCTGCAACGCGTCGTATCCGTCCTTGACCTGGGTCTTGACTTGAACAACCGGGCACGGCCCCGCCTCGATGACCGTGACGCCGACAGCGTCACCGTTCTCCAAAAACAGGCGGGTCATGCCGCGCTTGACTCCCAGTACTTGACGCATCGTCGGTCCCGCGAATCGCCGCTCAGGCGCCGATCAAACCTTGATCTCCACGTCGACGCCCGCGGGCAAATCCAGCTTCATCAGGGCATCGACCGTCTGCGGACTCGAATCCAGAATATCGATCAGCCGCTTGTGGATCCGGGTCTCGAATTGTTCCCGCGACTTCTTGTCGACATGGGGTGACCGCAGCACGGTGTAAATGGTGCGCTTGGTCGGCAGGGGGATCGGTCCCACGATCCGGGCACCAGTGCGCATCGCCGTGCGCGCAATCTCCTGCGTCGACTTGTCCAGCGCCCAGTGATCGTACGCCTTCAGGCGGATGCGGATTTTCTGACCAATCTCCAAGCCCACTCCCCTGTCACATTCTCAAATCCGTCCCTGTTGCTCTTTTCCTCGCGAAAGCGAAAAAGAAGTATAAAGATATCACCAATTCCCATCGCCGCAACACAATTTTTCGTCCGCAGGGCCCCTCTCAGCGGCGTCCCCCGGCACCCCCGCTCCCGATGGCCTCCGCCAGTTTCTCCGGCAACGGCTCATAGTGCGCGAATTCCATGGTGTAGGCGGCCCGGCCCTGCGAAAGAGACCGCAGGCGCGTGGCATAGCCGAACATCTCGGTCAGCGGAGCCGTCGCGCTCACCAGCTTCGCCCCCCCACGGATGCCAATCCCATGGATCTTGGCCCGCCGTGAGCTCAGATCGCCGATCACGTCCCCCAAGTACTCCTCCGGCAGTACGACTTCGACGTTCATCTGCGGCTCCAGCAGTACCGGATTGGCCTTGCGGACCCCCTCTTGTAGTGCCATCGACCCGACGATCCGGAAGGCCATCTCCGAGGAGTCGACCTCGTGGTATGACCCGTCGAGGAGCACCGCCTTGATGTCGACCATGGGATACCCCGACAAGACGCCCTTGGCCATGCCATCCTTGACCCCCTTTTCGACCGCCGGAATGTACTCGCGCGGGATGTTGCCGCCGACGATCGCATTTTCGAAGATGAGTCCTTTCCCGGCTCCCGAGGGCTCGATCCGCATGACGACATGGGCATACTGCCCGTGCCCGCCGGTCTGGCGCACGAACCGCGTATCGACGTTGCTGGACGTCGTGATCGTCTCTTTGTAAGCGACCTGCGGCCGACCGACATTGGCAGAGACCCCGAACTCCCGCCGCATGCGGTCAGTCAGGACTTCCAGGTGCAGTTCCCCCATCCCAGAGATGATTGTCTGCGCCGTCTCCTCATCGACATGAATGCGGAAGGTCGGATCCTCCTCAGCCAGCTTGGAGAGGGCGCCGGTGAGCCGGTCTTGATCGGCCTTCGATTTCGGCTCAATCGCCACCGAAATCACCGGCTCGGGGAAGACCATCAGCTCCAATTGGATGGGGTGCTTTGGATCGGACAACGTATGGCCCGTCGATGTCTCTTTCAATCCGACAGCCGCAACGATCTGTCCCGCAGCGGCTTCTTGAATCTCTTCGCGCTTGTTGGCGTGCATCTCCATCAGCCGACCGACCCGCTCCCGCTTGCCCTTGGCGATGTTGAGCACACTCTGACCGACCGCCACCTTGCCGGAGTAGACGCGGAAGTAGGTGAGCCGTCCGACGTAGGCGTCGGTCATGATCTTGAATGCGAGCGCCGAGAACGGATCCGTGGGGGACGCACGGCGATGGAGGACCTTACCATCCTCGGGATCGAACCCTTTCACCGGGGGCAGGTCCGCCGGCGAGGGGAGAAAATCGATGATGGCATCCAAGAGTCTTTGGACACCTTTGTTCTTGAACGCGGCGCCGCAGAGGACCGGCATCACCTTGGTGTCGATGGTCGCCTGGCGCAGAGCCTGAATAATCTCCTCGGGAGCGATCGGCTGCTCATGAACAAACTTGTCCAAGAGGTGATCGTCGTAGTCCGACACCGCCTCCAGCATGTGCTCGCGATGCTCCCGTGCCTTGGCGATCAACGCCTTCGGGACGGGGACATCATCGAACGTCGCCCCACTGGTCTCGTCATGGTAGACACGGAATGTCATCCGGATCAGATCGATGATTCCGGTGAACAACTCACCTTCACCCGCTGGGAGTTGGATTGGGATCGCATTGGCCCCCAGCCGCTCCCGCATCATCTCCACCGCGCCGAGAAAGTCGGCGCCAACGCGGTCCATCTTGTTCACGAAGGCGATGCGGGGGACATGATAACGGTCCGCTTGACGCCAGACGGTCTCGGACTGCGGTTCGACACCCCCGACGGAACAGAATAGCGCCACCATACCATCCAGCACGCGCAGCGAGCGCTCGACTTCCACGGTGAAGTCGACGTGACCCGGCGTGTCGATGATATTGATGACGTGGTCGCGCCAGTCGCAGGTCGTGGCGGCGGAGGTAATCGTGATGCCACGCTCCTTCTCCTGCTCCATCCAGTCCATCGTCGCGGCGCCGTCATGGACCTCGCCCATCCGGTGCGTCTTCCCCGTGTAATAGAGAATGCGCTCGGTGGTCGTCGTCTTGCCCGCGTCGATGTGGGCGGCGATCCCGATATTGCGGATCCTCTTGATGTCAAAACCGTTGGCCACAAAAAATCCCGCCGGATTGTCTGATCACCGTGCGGGGAGCGGCTCGGTCGGTGGAGGGACCACCGGCCCGATCGTCCCCGGTCCTAAGGTGCGCGATTGTGACGGTATGGCATGCGATTCAGCGCGTGACGGTCCAAACTCGTTTCTGTCGAATCTTCATCGGCCCCGGATTCACGGGCGCCGCAGCCCCAACCGACCACTCCGAAACCTGCTCCTCCGAATACTGTGGTATTCTGTCTATCGCCAGCCGCCTCCCAACCTCCAGCGGCGCCCAGTTCCCTACCAACGGAAGTGGGCAAAGGCCTTGTTGGCCTCTGCCATGCGATGCGTGTCCTCGCGCTTCTTGATCGAGGCGCCTTCCTTCTTGGATGCCGCCACCAACTCCGCCGCGAGCTTCTCGGCCATCGAGTGCTCCTTCCGTTCCCGGGAGTAGCCGATCAACCAGCGTATCGCCAAAGCCGTGCGTCGTGCCGGACGCACTTCCACCGGAACCTGATAGGTGGCGCCTCCGACCCGTCGGGACTTCACTTCCAGAATCGGCCGGACATTCTCCATCGCCTTCTTGAACACGTCCAATCCCGGCTGCTGCGTGTCCTTTTCGATGAGCGCAAAAGCGTCATAAAGCACACGCTCCGCCAGGGACTTCTTGCCCCGTTGCATCAACCCATTGACGAACTGGGTCACCGTGACCTCGTGAAACTTCGGGTCCGGGAGCACTTCGCGTTTGGCGACCGACTTGCGTCGCGGCATACACTCTCCTCACTCAAAGACTTCCGGCCGAAGTCACCACCGTTACTTCTTCGGCCGCTTGGTGCCGTACTTGGACCGACTGCGCTTGCGATCATTCACCCCGGCGGAGTCGAGCGTGCCGCGGACGATGTGGTAGCGCACGCCGGGCAGGTCCTTGACACGCCCCCCACGGATCAGGACAATCGAGTGCTCCTGCAAGTTGTGTCCCTCGCCGGGAATGTACGCGGTCACGTCGATACGGTTGGTCAGCCGCACGCGGGCGACCTTGCGCAAGGCGGAATTCGGCTTCTTGGGCGTCGACGTGTACACGCGCGTGCAGACCCCGCGCTTCTGCGGACTCCGCTTCAACGCCGGCGTCCCCGACTTCACCACGATTCGGCGGCGCCCCTTACGGATCAACTGGTTGATGGTCGGCAACGACTCCTCACGTTTCCGGTAGGCCGCCGTTCAGCGGCCACAAACTTGTAATATGCATCTCTTGAGCCCGAAAGTCAATCTCCCAATTCCACTGCACACGCCGCGCTACATGTCCTCCTGAAAGATGCTCAACTCCGGCTCCGTCGCCGCGCTGTCTTCAAACGGCATCTCTTCCGGCGGGATCTCGACCCCGCGGTAGGTCTCCAATCCGGTCCCCGCGGGAATCAGGTGTCCGATGATGACGTTCTCCTTCAACCCCTTCAGCGTATCCGTCTTCCCCGACACCGCCGCCTCCGTCAGGACTTTGGTCGTCTCTTGGAACGAGGCCGCCGAAATGAACGACTCGGTCGACAGCGAGGCCTTCGTGATCCCCAGAAGCAACGGCTGGAATGTGGCGGGCTCGCCCCCTTCGGCCTGCACCGACTCGTTCTCGTCGCGGAACACGTGCTTGTCGACCACTTCACCTTCGAGGAAGTCGGTGTCCCCGGCCGAGTCGATCCGCACCTTCTGCAGCATCTGGCGGACGATCACTTCGATGTGTTTGTCGTTGATCTTCACGCCCTGCAGACGGTAGACCTCCTGGATTTCATTGACCAAGTATTCCTGCACCTCATTGACGCCTTTGATCCGCAGGATGTCGTGGGGATCAATGGAACCCTCGCACAGGCGATCGCCAGCATGCACCCGGTCGCCGGGGTGCACATGCATGTGCTTGCCGTGGGGGATCAGATACTCTTTGATTTCCTCGTTTTCCCCATGCACCAGAATCTGCTGCTGGCCGCGCACGATCTTGCCGAACTCCACGATGCCGTCGATCTCCGTGACGACCGCCGGATCGCGCGGCTTGCGCGCTTCAAACAGCTCCGCCACGCGCGGCAGCCCGCCGGTGATGTCGCGCGTCTTGGAGATTTCGCGCGGGATCTTGACCAGAGCCGCACCGGCCGAGAGCACATCGCCGTCGTGCACCGCCAGGTGCGCGCCGGTGGGAATCGAATAGGAGGCGATCGGCTCCACCCGGTTCTTCGGATTGAGAATGATGATCTTCGGCAGCGGAATGCGATCACCGCGCTCCCGGGGTTCAACGACGACACGCTGACGCAATCCGGTCGTGTCGTCCAGCTCCTCGCGCAACGTCAACCCATCGATGATGTCCTCGAAACGCGCGATGCCGGGCACGTCGGTCAGAATCGTCGACGTGTAAGGGTCCCACTCAAACAGCACGCTTTCCCGCTCGACCATGCTGCCATCGCCGACCAGGAGCGACGCCGCATAGGGAACGCTGTAGCGGGAACGCACCCGCCTTTGGGCGTCGACCACCTGCAATTCGCCGTCCCGGTTGACCACGATCGGCCGCCCCTCCGGGCCGTCGACCGTCTTCACATCCTTCAGCACGACCGCTCCCGGCGACTTCGCCACGACCCGCGACTGCTCGGCGATGCGAGCCGCGGTCCCGCCGATGTGGAACGTGCGCAGCGTCAACTGGGTCCCCGGTTCACCGATCGACTGCGCGGCGATGACCCCCACCGCCTCACCCAGATCCACCATCTCCCCCGTCGCCAGGTTGCGACCATAACAGTTGGCGCAGACACCCTGACGCGACTCACAGGTGAGCACCGAACGGATGCGGACCGAGTCCAAACCGGTTTCATCGATCGCTTCGGCTTCGCTCTCGGCAATCTCAGAGCCCGCCTGGACCAGGACCGCGCCGGTGATCGGATCATGCACGCTGTCCAGCGCCACGCGGCCGAGGATGCGGTCTTCCAGCGATTCGATGACTTCCTCGCCCTCTTTCAACGCGGAGATGTTGATCCCCAGGATCGTACCGCAGTCGACCTCGTTGATGATGACGTCCTGGGCCACGTCCACCAGCCGCCGCGTCAGATACCCGGCGTCCGCCGTTTTCAGCGCCGTGTCCGCCAGCCCCTTGCGGGCTCCGTGCGTGGAAATGAAGTACTCCATCACGGTGAGCCCTTCGCGGAAATTGGACAGAATCGGCGACTCGATGATCTCACCGATCTGCCCGGTGATCTTCTTCTGGGGTTTGGCCATCAATCCGCGTAATCCCGCCAACTGCCGGATCTGCTCCTTGGAACCGCGCGCTCCGGAATCCGCCATCATGTAGACCGGATTGAAGCCGTGACGGTCCTCCTTCAGGCACTCGAACAGGATCTCGGACAGCTCGTTGGTCGTGTGTGTCCACAAATCGATGATCTTGTTGTAGCGCTCCCCGTTCGTGATCACGCCGCGCTCGTATTGCCGCACGACCTTGGCGACTTCCTTCTCCGTGGCCTCGATCAATTCCCGCTTCTCGGGGGGAATGATCATGTCGTCGATGGCGATGGTCACGCCGGCACGGGTGGCATACGAGAACCCGAGATTCTTCAACGAATCGAGGAACTCGGCCGTGCGGTGCGGACCGACCGATCGGTACGCCTGCAGCACCAGGGACTCGAGCTTCGACTTGGTGGCCACCTCATTAAAGACGCCCAGTTCTTTGGGCAGTACGTCGTTGAAGATGAGCCGCCCGCACGTCGTCTTGATGCGCTCGCCGTTGAAGCGCACCTCGATGGCGGCATGGAGGCCGATCTCGCCGAACTCGTAGGCCATCAGCGCCTCTTCGGTCGAGGCAAAGCGCATCCCCTCGCCCTTTTCGCCGGGCCGATCCTTGGTCAAGTAGTAGCACCCGAGCACGATGTCCTGCGACGGCGTGGCGATCGGCCGCCCGGAGGAGGGCGACAGGATGTTGTTCGTCGAGAACATCAGCATGCGCGCTTCCAGTTGCGCCTCGAAGGACAACGGAATGTGCACGGCCATCTGGTCGCCGTCGAAGTCGGCATTGAACGCGGCGCACACGAGCGGATGCAGACGGATCGCCTTGCCCTCGACCAGAACCGGGTAGAACGCCTGCACGCCCAGGCGGTGCAGTGTCGGGGCCCGGTTCAGCAGCACCGGATGCTCGTCGATGATCTCTTCGAGAATGTCCCAGACCTCGGGCCGCTCGCGCTCCACCAGCCGCTTGGCCGATTTGACGGTCTGGACGTACCCCTTCTCTTCCAGTTTCATGATGATGAAGGGCTTGAAGAGCTCCAGCGCCATGTTCTTGGGCAGGCCGCACTGGTGCAGCTTGAGTTCCGGGCCGACCACGATCACCGAGCGGCCGGAGTAATCGACGCGCTTGCCCAGCAGGTTCTGGCGGAAGCGCCCCTGTTTGCCTTTGAGCAGATCGGAGAGCGATTTCAGCGGACGGCGGGAATCACCCCGCACCGACTGCGTCCGACGGCCATTGTCCAACAACGCATCGACCGCTTCCTGCAGCATCCGCTTCTCATTGCGCAAGATGACGTCCGGCGCCTTGATCTCGATCAGCTTCTTCAGACGGTTGTTCCGATTGATGACGCGTCGGTAGAGGTCATTCAAATCCGAGGTCGCAAAGCGTCCGCCCTCGAGCGGAACCAACGGACGCAGATCGGGAGGAATAACCGGAAGGGTCTTCAGGATCATCCACTCCGGGTGATTCTGCGATTGGCGAAAGGCCTCGATCACGCGCAGTCGTTTCAAGGTGTCTTTCTTGCGTTGCGCCGACGTCTCCACTTTGACCTGCGCGCGCAAAGACAGCGACAGTTCCTCGGTGTCGATGCGTCGGAGCAGCGCCTCGACCGCCGGAGCACCCATCGCCGCCTGGAATTCCTTTCCGGAGGCCGTCAGCTCCTGGTGTTCCTCCTCGGTGAGAAGATCACCCTCGCGGCGCGCCGTGTCGCCGGGGTCCACGATGACGTAGTTCTCGTAGTAGATGACGCGCTCTAGATCGCGGATCGACAGATCGAGCAGGTAACCGATGCGCGAGGGCGTCGACTTGACATACCAGATGTGTGTGACCGGGACCGCCAGGTCGATGTGCCCCATCCGCTCGCGTCGCACCTTCGACTGCGTCACCTCCACGCCGCAACGGTCACAGACGATCCCGCGGAAGCGGATGCGTTTGTACTTGCCGCAGTTGCACTCCCAGTCCTTGACCGGGCCGAAGATGCGCTCGCAGAACAGACCATCACGCTCCGGTTTGAACGACCGGTAATTGATCGTCTCCGGCTTGGTGACCTCGCCGTACGACCATGAACGGATCGTCTCGGGCGAAGCCAATTGTATGCGGATGGCCGCAAAATCCGATGGGCGTTTCTGCGATCGAGCCGGGAAAGCCACGTTTTCCTCCCTGGGCCCCGCCTCCGCGGCGGTCAATCAGCGGCAGCGGTTGTCACCCGCAACCCCTGCACTTCCAAAGCGCACACCACAGGCAGCGACACGCGCCGTACCTTAGACTTTCTCCACCAGGTCGATGTCCAACCCCAACGCCTGGAGTTCCTTGACCAGAACATTGAACGATTCGGGGATCCCCGGCTCCGGTGGATTTTCGCCTTTGACGATGGCCTCGTAAATCCGCGAGCGGCCGGCGACATCGTCCGACTTGACGGTCAGCATCTCCTGCAACGTGTAGGCGGCGCCATAGGCCTCCAGCGCCCACACTTCCATTTCCCCAAAGCGCTGACCACCGAACTGCGCCTTGCCGCCCAACGGCTGTTGCGTCACCAGTGAGTACGGACCGATCGACCGGGCGTGGATCTTGTCGTCGACGAGATGGGAGAGCTTCATCATGTAGATGATCCCGACCGTGATCTCTTCGGAGAACAGTTCCCCGGTCGCACCGTCATAGAGCTTGGTCTTACCCGACGTCGGCAGCTTGGCCTCTTTCAGGAGCTCGCGGATCTCCTCGTGCTTGGCGCCGTCAAACACCGGGCAGGCGACTTTGAATCCCAGCTTCCACGCCCCCCAGCCGATATGCGTCTCCAGAATCTGGCCGACGTTCATGCGCGACGGCACACCGAGCGGGTTGAGGATCAGATCGATCGAGGTCCCATCCTCCATGTAGGGCATCTCCTCGATCGGAACGATGCGCGCGACCACGCCCTTGTTGCCGTGGCGTCCGGCCATCTTGTCGCCGACCGCCAGCTTGCGCTTGACCGCCACGGCGACCTTGACCAATTGCTTGACTCCGGGGGGCAGCTCGGCGCCGCGGATGACTTTCTCGATCTCGATATTCAGCAGCTCTTGTAGTCGGTTCAACAGCTCCGCGGCCTCGGAGATGATCTTGTCCACGCGCCGGTTCAACCGGGCATCGTCGGTCCATCCCTCGGGGGCGACGGCGTTGGCGACGTCGACCTGATTGAAGGTCTCGTCCCGGTAACGCGTGCCTGCCTTGATCAGAACCGAGTCGTCTTCCAACGAGCGGATCGTCAGCGCGGTCTGCCCTTCCAACAGCTCGGCCAACCGCTGATTGCGCAGCCGCCGGATGGCATCAATCTCCTTCCCGAAGCGGCGTTTCAAACCGGTGATCTCCTGTTTTTCGCGCTTCTTGGCCTGCTCGGTGCGTTCCTTGCGCGAGAAGACGCGTGTATTGATCACCACACCCTTCATCCCCGGCGGCGCTTTCAGCGAGGCATCCTTGACATCCCCCGCCTTCTCGCCGAAGATCGCGCGCAGAAGTCGCTCCTCGGGTGACAGCTCGGTCTCCCCTTTGGGCGTCACCTTACCGACGAGGATATCGCCGGCCTCCACCTCGGCGCCGATCCGCACGACCCCCTGCTCATCGAGGTTCATCAGGACTTCCTCGGAGACATTGGGGATCTCGCGCGTGATCTCCTCACTGCCGCGCTTGGTGTCCCGCACCTGCAGCTCGAACTGCTCGATGTGGATCGAGGTGAAGACGTCGGTATGGATCAGGCGCTCGGAGACGATGATGGCATCCTCGAAGTTGAAACCGCGCCAGGGCATGAACGCCACCAGCACGTTGGACCCCAGCGCCAACTCGCCATTCTCGACGGCCGGACCGTCGGCGATCACGTCGCCGGCCTCGATCTTCTGGCCCAGATGGACGCGCGGCTTGAAATGGATGCAGGTGTCCTGATTGGAGCGTTCGTACTTCGCCAGCAGATAGGTTTCCGGCCCCTCAAACCCGAGTTCACCGGCGCCCACCCGCCCCTTGGGACGGATCACGATCTGTTCGGCATCGACCTCCTCCACCACCCCGCTGTGTTTGGCGATGACCGCCACGCCGGCATCACGGGCGACGCGTCCTTCAATCCCGGTGCCCACGATCGGCGCCTCGGCCCTCAGCAGCGGGACCGCCTGCCGTTGCATGTTCGATCCCATCAAGGCCCGGTTCGCGTCGTCGTGCTCGAGGAACGGAATGAGCGAGGCGGCGACGGACACCAGTTGCTCCGGCGCCACGTCCATGAAGTCGACGTCGGCGGGAGACACCATCGGAAAATCACTGCGTTGCCGTGCCCGCACCAGGTCGCTCTGGAACCGCCCCTTCTCGTCGATCACTTCATTGGCCTGGGCAATGTGATACTTGTCCTCCTCATCGGCGGTCAGGAAGACGATTTCGTCGGTGACGATCCCATTCTTCACGCGGCGGTATGGCGTTTCCAAGAACCCATAGCGGTTGATCCGGGCAAAAGTCGCCAGGGAGGCAATCAGACCGATGTTCGGCCCCTCCGGCGTCTCGATGGGACACATGCGGCCATAGTGGGTATGGTGCACGTCGCGCACTTCAAAGGCCGCCCGCTCGCGGGTCAGACCGCCCGGACCCAGCGCCGACAGGCGACGCTTGTGCGTCAGTTCAGCCAATGGGTTGGTCTGGTCCATGAACTGCGACAGTTGCGAGGAACCGAAGAATGTATCGATCACCGCCGAGACGGTGCGGGCATTGACCAGATCGTGCGGCGTGATCGCCTCGGTATCCTTGAGAGACAGGCGCTCACGGATCGTCCGCGCAATGCGCGAGAGCCCCACGGAAAAGAGATTCGACAGAAGCTCGCCGACCGACCGCGCCCGTCGGTTCCCCAGATGGTCGATGTCATCGACAAACCCATCGCCGTTGCGCAGCCGGATCAGATAGGCCACAATGGCTTCGAAGTCCTCCGGAGCCAGCACCGTCCGGGACAGAGGCACATCGCGCCCGAGCCGCTGGTTGATCATGTAGCGACCGACCTCACCGAGGTCGTAGCGCTTCGTGTTGAAGAACAAACGCTCCAACAGGCCCTCGGCGGTCTCCATCGAGGGCGGCTCGCCCGGACGCAGCAGACTGTAGATCTTGAACAGCGCCTCTTCCCGCGACCGGGTCGGGTCCTTCTTCAACGTGTTCGGGATGACCAGGGCGTCGCTGGTGGCGTCGACCGCCAGAACTCGGAGGTTGCCGAGCTCATACTGTTTCAGGCGGGTCACGTGTTCCTCCGTGATCAGATCCCCCGCCGCCAGAAGCACTTCACCGGTCGATTCATCGACGATACTCTCCGCGGAGACCTTCCCGGTGGCCTTGGCCCACTTGCGATTGATCCCCTCGATCGTTTCCAACGGGTAGAACTTGGCCAACAGCTCTTCGTCGGTGGAGATCCCCAGGGCCCGCAGCAGCGTCGTCACCGGGATCTTGCGCCGGGAGTCGATGTGCACGTACAGCACGTCGTTGATGTCGAGATTGAACTCGACCCAGGAGCCGCGGAAGGGAATGATGCGTGCCTGGTACAACCGCTTGCCATTGGCGTGGATCGCTTCGTCGAAGAAGACGCCGGGGGAACGGTGCAACTGGCTGACGATCACGCGCTCGGCACCGTGGATGATGAAGGTCCCGCGCGGCGCGATCAGCGGCAGCTCGCCGAGAAACACGTCCTGTTCGAGGACGTCCTTGACCTTCTTCGCCCCGGTGACCGCGTCGGCCTCCTTGCTGATGAGCCGCAAGGTCGCCTTCAGCGGCGCGGCATACGTCATGTTGCGCTCTTTGCACTCGGAGAGCGAGTAGCGCGGCCGCCCCACGCTGTATTGAACGAACTCCAGCTGGAAGTTCTCGTGCACGTCGGTGATGGGAAACACCGACAGGAAGATCTCCTGCAGACCCTCCTTCTTGCGTTTCTCCGGGGGGACATCGGGCTGGAGGAAGGCCGCGTACGACTCCAACTGGACATCGAGCAGATTGGGCATTTCGCCGCCGCGTTGCACGCGCGCGTACGAACGCCGGCCGTTCGACCCGTTTCCACTCTCACTCACGGCGAACCTCCGCTAGGTCACGACACACCGGCCCGGCCACGAGGGTGCATACCGTCGCCCGGGCCTGCCAGACCCCCATAGACTATCAGGATGGAGACGTGGCAAACGTCGCTACTTGATTTCCACGGTCGCGCCGACCTCGCGCAACTTCGTCTGGATCGACTGCGCCTCTTCCTTGGAGACGTTCTCCTTGACCGGATTGGGTGCGTTGTCGACCAAATCCTTCGCTTCCTTCAAACCGAGACCCGTGATCTCGCGGATGACCTTGATCACCTGGATCTTCTTTTCGCCCACGGTGACGAGATGAGGAGTGAACTCGGTCTTTTCCTCCTCCACCGCAGCGGCGCCACCGGGGGCCGCGGCGACGGCCACGGCCACCGGGGCGGCCGCGGAGACACCGAATTTCTCCTGCAGGGTCTTGGACAGTTGCGACAGTTCGATCACCGACATATTCTCGATAATGCCGACGACCTGATCAATGGTACTGGACACGACGTTCGTCCTTTCTGCCGGCCGCATTCGCAGGCCGGGTGGATGATGAAGTATCTTCTTCTCCCAATATCCCCTTGGCGCCTGTCGCGCGGCTACACCTCGGCGGCCTCGCCCTTCATCTTGGCCATCGCGTCAACAGTGCCGACAAGCTCGCGGATGATGGCATCCAACGTCCCGATGAAACCGGCAATCGGCCCCTCCACCGCCCCGACCACCTGCGCCAGCAGGACCCCCCGCGAGGGGAGCGAGGCCAGCGCCCTCAGGTCCGTGGCGGCGTACGGCTTCTTGTCGACAAGGAAACGCCGCACTTTCGGCTTTTCGAGTCGTGCGGCGAACTCGCCGAAGATCTTGGCCGCCGCCACGGGATCCGCCGGTCCGAAGGCAACCGCCGTCGGCCCCTTGAACTGCTCGACCAGATCGGCCAAGCCGGCGTCACCGGCGGCCCGGCGGAGCAGGGTGTTCTTCACGACGCGGTACTTCACGCCGGCGGCCCGCAACTGCTTGCGCAGCTCGGTGATGTCGCCGACCGTCAGTCCGGCGTAGTCGGTCACATAAACGGATCCGGCGGAACGGAATTGCTCCGTGACTTCCGCCACCAATTGCACTTTCTCCGGACGCGGCATATGCTCTATCTCGAATCTCGCCTGAACCACAGGGTGCAGGATTTCAACAAGGACCCGACGGGAATGTTCCGCGCGATGCGAAACCCCGCCGGGCCGGTTATCCTATGCTTTAGACTCGCTCACCAGCGGATTATGATCGATCCTGATCCCCGGTCCCATCGTCGTCGAGATGGCCACACGCTTCACATATTGCCCTTTGGCGGCAGCCGGCTTGGCCCGAATCACGGCATCGATAAAGGTCCGCGCGTTGTCGACCAGTTTGTCAACGCCGAAGGATGACTTGCCGACGGCGCAATGCACGTTCCCGGCACGATCGACGCGGTATTCCACCTTGCCGGCCTTCAGATCGGTGACCGCTTTCCCAATGTCCATGGTGACGCTGCCGGTCTTCGGTGAGGGCATCAAACCCCGGGGGCCGAGGATCTTCCCCAGCCGCCCCACCATACCCATCACGTCGGGGGTCGCCACCAGCGCGTCAAACTCCAACCATCCTTCCTGAATCTTCTGAACATACTCTTCGCCGCCGACATAATCGGCGCCGGCGGCCTTGGCCTCGGCCTCTTTGTCACCCTTGGTCAGTGCCAACACGCGCGTCGTCTTGCCGGTACCGTGCGGGAGAACGACCGAGCCGCGCACCATCTGGTCGGCATGCTTGGGATCGACCCCCAGCCGCATGACCACATCCAGCGATTCATCAAATTGGGCGTGCTTCACCTCGCACGCCAGAGTGATCGCCTGCTCCAAGGCATAGAGCGTCTGCCGCTCGACTTTGGCGTTGGCCACCCGCTGCTTCTTGCTCTCCTTCATGACTCCCCTTGCTCTCCGGCGGAGGACATCAGACGACGTCGATCCCCATGCTGCGCGCCGTCCCCGCCACCATGCTCATCGCCGCCGCCTCGCTGGCAGCATTCAGATCGGGGCGCTTGAGACGCGCGATCTCCCGAACCTGATCGGCGGTCACACGCGCCACCTTGACGCGATTCGGCTCTCCCGATGCTTTCTCGATCTTCGCCGCGCGCTTGAGCAGAATCGCCGCCGGCGGCGTCTTGGTGACGAACGTGAACGACTTGTCCTTATAGACTGTGATCACCACGGGGATGATCAACCCCGCGTCCTTCTGCGTGCGGGCGTTGAACGCCTTGCAGAACTCCATGATGTTGACGCCCTGCTGCCCCAATGCCGGACCGACCGGCGGCGCCGGGGTCGCATTTCCGGCGGGAATCTGCAGCTTCACGTAACCTGTGATTGGCTTTGTCGCCATCCGTACCTCGTCAGGACCGGGTCGTGTTGTCCGGCCCGGATTGTCATGCCGGCAGCACCTGCAGGAAATCCAGCTCGACCGGCGTCGGCCGACCGAAGATCGAGACCATCACTTTGAGCTTCCTGCGCTCCATGTTCACTTCCGAAACAAACCCGGAAAAGTCTGAGAACGGCCCGTCCACGACCTTGACCGGATCGCCGACTTTGTAGGGAATCTCGGTGACCTCTTTCTCACGGCTGGTGTCCATCTGCCCGAGAACGTGCGCGACTTCCTCCTGCCGGAGCGGCACCGGACGCCCGGCGGCACCAACGAAGTTCGTGATGCCCGGCGTGTTGGTCACCAGATGCTGCGTCTCCTTGGTCAGGTGCATCTCGATCAAGATGTATCCGGGAAGGAACTTCTTCATCGAGGACGAGCGCTTGCCCTGGCGCATCTCGACGACTTCCTGGGTTGGCATCACCACCCGCCCCAGATGGTCCTCCAGACCGGCATTGGCAAAGGCGCTGCTCAAGTACTTCGCCGCCTTCTTCTCGTGGCCCGAATAGGTGTGGGCCACATACCACTGCATCTCGACGCTCATCCGATGCCCAGAAGTGTCGACACGCCGCGCGCCAACAGCAGGTCGACGCCAAACACAAAGAGACCCAGAATCAGCGACACAAAGATGGTCACGATCGTCGAGCCGATGACCTCATCCTTGCTCGGCCAGGTCACCTTGCCGAGCTCGGCAACCGTCTCGTTCCAGTAGGTTTTGGTCTTCTCGATAACCGACACGATCGCTCTTCCTTTGTTTTGGCAGGCCTGGAGGGACTCGAACCCCCAGCCCCCGGTTTTGGAGACCGGTGCTCTAGCCGGTTGAGCTACAGGCCTGTGATCCCCACGCCCAGCGCCCGCTGCAACCGCCGTCCATCCTGATCGCCTGCTGCGCCATCAACGCGTTTCCCGGTGCGCGGTATGCCGCCGGCAGAACGCGCAGTACTTCCGATAGGTCAGCCGGTCGGGCTGCAGTCGCCGGTTCTTGCTCACCGTGTAGTTGCGGCGGCGACATGACTCACACGCCAGCACAATCGACTCCCGCGGCATACGCCCCCACTCTGATGCCAACGCCGCGAAAGACCGCCGCGACACCGAAACCCGTGAAGCTCCGCGCGTTCCCTATTCCACCACGTCCGCGACCACGCCCGAACCGACCGTGCGGCCGCCCTCGCGGATCGCGAACCGCAACCCCTTTTCCATCGCGATCGGACTGATCAACTCACCGCGAATCGTGACCTTGTCGCCGGGCATCACCATCTCGGTGCCTTGCGGCAGATGCGCCACGCCGGTCACATCCGTGGTCCGGAAGTAGAACTGCGGTCGGTAGCCGTCGAAGAACGGCGTGTGCCGCCCGCCCTCTTCCTTCGTCAGAATGTAGACCTCACCCACGAACTTGGTGTGGGGCGTGATCGATCCGGGGGCGGCCAACACCATGCCGCGCTCCAGTTCCTCCTTGTCCACGCCGCGCAACAGCAGACCCACGTTGTCGCCCGCCTGCGCCTCATCGAGCGTCTTGCGGAACATCTCCACCCCGGTGACAACGACCTTGCGTGTCTCTTTGATCCCGACCCGCTCCAACTCGTCGCCCATCTTGATGCGACCGCGCTCGACACGCCCGGTGCCCACGGTGCCGCGCCCGGTGATCGAGAAGACGTCCTCAATCGGCATCAGGAAGGGCTTGTCGACCTCACGCTGGGGCAGAGGGACATAGCTGTCCACGGCATCCATCAGTTCATAGATGCACTTGAAGGCCGGATCGTCCTTCACCGGCGTGATCGCCACTTCCATCGCTTTCAGCGCCGAGCCGCGGATGACCGGGATTTGGTCGCCGGGAAACTCGTAGGTCGTCAACAGATCGCGGACCTCCAGCTCGACCAAGTCGAGAAGCTCGGGATCGTCGACCATGTCGACCTTGTTGAGGAAGACCACGATGCAGGGGACCCCGACTTGGCGCGCCAGGAGAATGTGCTCGCGGGTCTGCGGCATCGGACCGTCCGCCGCCGACACCACCAGAATGGCGCCGTCCATCTGCGCCGCCCCGGTGATCATGTTCTTGACATAGTCGGCGTGACCCGGACAGTCCACGTGCGCATAGTGCCGCTTGTCGGTCTCATACTCGATGTGCGCCGTCGCAATGGTGATGCCGCGCTCGCGTTCCTCGGGTGCATTGTCGATCGAATCGAACGTGCGCACCGACGCCAGCCCCTTGCGAGACAGCACCATCGTGACCGCCGCCGTCAGCGTCGTCTTGCCGTGATCAACGTGCCCGATCGTGCCCACGTTCACGTGGGGCTTCTTGCGTTCAAATTTCGCCTTCGCCATGGCCGAAGGTCTCCCTCCTCGAATGTTGTCACGCGACCGACTGCGCTGGCCCCGGGCCGGATGCGCTCCGGGTTCGCTGGTCGATCACCACCGACTGAATCTCCTCACTCAACAAGCACCCGGAATTCTCCGGGATTCTCGCCCTCAGCCCACGACCGGATTCGAACCGGTGACCTCATCCTTACCAAGGATGTGCTCTACCTCCTGAGCTACATGGGCAGAATGCACAAGCACAAAAGCCAAACTCAGGCACTCACACCCAAAACCACCCTGGCTTTGGGCATGCCTGCCCAAGTTATAGACCCGTATTTTACCTACTATTCTGCCGCAGTCAAGAAAAAAAGGAGCCGGTCACGGTCCGGTGGCCCGACGAGATCGGCGAGGCGATCCCCAGGATGGAACGCTGACGGGCCGGACGTCTTCGCGCCATCTCCCAGGCTTGGGTCCGCCACAGTACCCGGCGACACCCCGAGGGATCTGGCTCGACGTCATAGAACCAGAGGCCGGTGAGACAGAAACGGGCATCCGCTTCCCAGATCGCACCTGGGGACGAAATCCATCTACACGTTGCGGGACAATCGGATAACACAACATGAAACAGCGAGTTGTCGTGGTTGGCTCTCATGTGGAACGGTCCGGTGAGGATCGGGAAGTCGAGGAACCGCTGACCGAGCAGCGCGAAATCGGTGGGGCAAGTCATGGTTTCGTCACGGCAGGATGGCCCGTAACCCCAAGCGGCCTCGATGAATACGGGATGGCCACACGCATCCAAGTCGATCCGAAGCTCAGGAGACTCTATGTATGAATGAAAGGGGCTGTGTGGAATGATATGGTACTCGACATGCCCTTCGCGCGGATCCCAGAACGCTCTACCAGACGCTAACCGCCTGCTATCTAATGTCTTGACGCGCAGTCTCGAACGCGTGGTTACCTGCGGGACGAAGGAATCTCGCCTGAGAGGGGACGGCTCGGAGGACGGGGCCTCGGGTCGGCGGGGCGCTCCAGCAGAAAGTGCGGGCGTGGAAGTCCGAAGCGCCATGAGAGAGCCTACCTTAGCTCGTCCAAGCGACTCTTGGCCGGCTTGGCTTCCAGCGATTTGGGGAACTCGCCGATGACGCGCTCGTAGTACTGGCGCGCCTGACGGGGGTGATTCAGTTCCTCTGAACAGCGCCCCAACTTGTAGAGCGCGGTGGGAACGCGCTCTGATTGCGGGTAATCCTCGATCAACCTCTGGAATTCGACCACCGCAGAATCGTAGTAGCTGACGGTGTCGTTTTGATTCTCCGTCCCACCTCCCAACGAGTACCAGCACTCGCCGATCCAGTAGCGTGAATTGGGCGCATACGCCGAGTTGCCGAAGTACTGGAGGATGTCGCGGAACTGGTCGATGGCGAGTTCGTAGTTGCCCTTGCGAACGTCGAGGAACGCATCCTCATACATCTTACCCGGATCGGCATCCGGCGGCGCCGATGTGACGGCACCTCCGGCCGTGCCGGTGTCCGGCATCGTTGAAGGCGGCGCGTACACGTACGTTGTGGGACGCCGCTCCACCGTCTGCCGGAGCTCATCGATCGTCTCGCGCACCGTGCCGACGTCGCCCCGGAATTCCTCCAGCGTGGTTGCCACCTCCGCGCGCGTCCGTCGCGACTCGGACGTCGAGAGTACCACTAATGAGTCGATATGGATCAAGTCGGCTTCCATGCGCTTGTGGGATGCCTCGAGGTAGTCCAGTTGATCCTGCATCCGACGCATCGCGGCGCGTGACACACAACCGGCGAGCGTGATCGCGCATACGACGACTCCCGCCAGCCGCACCAACCATGCGGCCGCGCTCCTGCTCATCGGGTCCCCTTTCCGTAAGGAAGAGCCCCTTACTTTGACCCTAGCTGGCGCCATCCCTGCGGCCCGTGCGCGTGAGAACTTCAAGAGCAGGGCTCCCGTCCTGTTTCCCCGGCACTCTCTGAGTTGCGGCGCACGTCGCTATTTCTTGACGACGAATTCGCCACGCCGGTTAAGACGCCAGGAATCTTCGTCGTGCCCCAGCGACACCGGCCGCTCTTCACCGTAAGAAATCGTCGAGATCCGCGCCGCATCGATGCCGAGACGGACCAGATAATCCTGCACAGCTTTGGCGCGGCGATCGCCCAGAGCGATATTGTATTCGTCCGTCCCGCGCTCATCGCAGTGCCCCTCGATCACGATGCGCAGGTCACCGTTTGTGCGCAGGATGTCGGCGTCGGCGTCCAGAGTTACCCTGGCGTCTTCACGCAGATTGTACTTGTCGAAATCAAAATACACCGGTTTCAGGCCATAGTTCGCGCCGAGTGACGTGACGTCGCCGCGGTCACCGGCACCGCCCTCACCGGTCCCTTCCTGCGTCCCTGTGCCAGGACCACCGGCCTGCCGGCCTTCCCCGAGTTCCCCTTTGGGTCCGCCACCTCCACATCCGCCGATCACAAGCAGACTCACGGCGAGCATCGCCAGAATCGCAGGCTTCTTCACATTCCCCTCCCTTTTGTCAACCCTATGTGAACCGTCCCAACGACTTCCCACCGCCATATACGATCAAACGCAGGCCCCGTCAATACTAATCGGCCGGAATTCCCCGGCATAAAATGGCTGGGACCCCTGCCTTTTGACACGAGGCCAAAGCGCCACCCTCTGCATGGCTGGGAAACCCTACGCCGGGGGCACACACGGGAATCAGACGGATCTTCAACCCCCCAAGTCGCCGGGATCAGGGCGACCAGGACGGATTCGTGTTGCCTCCGTCCGTCGTGATGCGGCGCACACCGGAGCCGTCGAAATTCATCGTATAGATCTCGTACACCCCGGTTCGGTTGGACGCGAAAACAATGTGCAGACCGTCGGGCGACCAGTGCGGGTTTTCATTGGATCCGACCTCGGTCAATTGCCTCACGTTGGCGCCATCCGGCCGCATGGTGCAGATCTGGAAGACCCCCTCGCCGCGGGACACAAAGGCGATCATGTCGAGCGTCGGCGACCAATCGGGCGAGTCATTGTAGTACCCTTCGCTGGTCAGCCGTTCGACATTGGTCCCGTCCACATCCATGATATAGACCTGCGGCGTCCCCGCCCGGTCGGAGGTGAAGACGATCTTCTTGCCATCCGGAGAAAACGACGGCGATGTATCGATCCCCGGCGCAAAGGTAACCCGTCGCGGCGCCCCCTTGGACGCCCGTTCGCCCACATAGATCTCCGGGTCCCCCTCGGCGGACAGCGAGAGCACATAGGAGTGACCATCGCGGGTCCAGGAACACCCGGTGTTCAGACCGGGGAACGAGGAGAACTTGGAGGCGCGGTCTTTCAACAAATCGTACAACCAGACATCCGGATTCCCGTCGCGAAATGAGGTGTACGAGATCGCTTCGGGACCACACCAGCGGGGCGACAGGACAATGGTCCGGTCGGCGGTCATGCGCATGTCATCGGCCCCGTCGTAATCGCAGACATGCACTTCCTTGAACCCGCCGCTCTCGTGCAGGTAGACCAGGCGCGATTGGAAGATCCCCTCCGCGCGGGCCAACTCGCGATAGACTTCGTCGGCCAGCGCATGGGCTAAGAGCCGGACCGAGGTGTTCCGCGCTCTGAGTTGACGACTGAAGTACTCGCGGTCGGTCGCGACATCCGACAGCGTGTAACGCACCGTCACGTTGTCGCCCTCGAACGCCGCCTCACCTTCAATCAGATAGTCGGCCCCCAGATGGTGCCACCCGCGGCGGTCGATCCGCGTCAACCCCATGATCCGCAGATAGACCGAATCGGGACGGACCGACTCAAACAGGTACGAGTAATCGAGGTCGGCGAAGACGATGTCGGTGATCATTTGGGCCAGCTCGCGATCCGCGACCGTCGCCCCCTCGGGATCGCGCAGTCGAAACTGATCCACGCCGACCCGGAACGGTTCGAACTCGCCGGCGGATTTCACGACCCGGCCGTAGATTTCCGGAATACCGCGTGCCCCGGCATCGACGCTCATCAGGATTGAAGTGACAACGAGCAGGGCACACCCCAGACGACCTCGGTAACGCGGCGGTCGTGCCCGGAGCGGCCGCGCCTCCCTCACCCGATCCGACCTCTGGTCGGATCGATCTGTCTCCCTTACTCCGTTCGGGACCCTGCCGGGGGAAGAGGTTGTTTCCCTGCCTGGTGAACATGGAAAGCTATCCGCGAGTGATCGGCACAACTGATGGTCGCGCAGGCATTCCTGCCTGCGCATGATCATGGGCAGACAGGAATGTCTGCCCCACCAAGACTTCTTCAGGACGCCCCGCAGAGCGGGTCGGCGCAAGTCTATACTCGGGTGAGGGAGTTTGTTCACTGGTATGTCTCTGTCTATGTGCATCATGTGTTCACGGCCTTTTTCAGCGAAGGTCTAGGGGCGGTACTCGAATTCGAGGTGGATGATCTGTTCCTTCTCCTCCCAGGTGGCCGGGAACGGCGGCCAGGCGTGGGTCAGATTCACCGCCCGCAGCGCGGCCCGGTCGAACAGGTCGGATCCCGAGTGTCGTTCCAACTCGACGTCTACGATCTCTCCCGATCGCTTGATCCGGAACTTGACAACGCACTTGCGGGGGATCGGGCCGACCACCGGGTTGCGCCAGTTCGACCGGATGGTCGCGAAGCCGGCCCGGTGGTATGGGTTCACGCCCGCCCCGGTCTCCACTCCCCAAACATCCCCCTCTCCCGTCCCCTCGGTCAGGGTTCCCTTCAAACCAGCCAGCGTATCGGCTTGGGCCAGCGCTGACGGCGGCTTCGTGCGTGTCGAGTCCTGCTTGGCCTTACGGGTCTCTTTGGCTTCGGGCTTCTGGTCCTTGAGCTTCTCGGGAGTCTGATCCTGAGACGGTCTGGTGGCTATTATCTGATCGGAAGCGGCTGGCGGAGGGGGCACCTTTGCGGGAGGGGCCTTCGGCTTCCCGGCGCCAGCGTAGTCCACAAGACCCACTGTAATTACCAGATCGGGGCGGACGGAGCCCATGAATCCATGGAGCGGCGCCAGCATGGCGCCACCGACGAACACCCCGCAGTGGAGCGCCAGCGACCAGACCAGGTATCGCTTCACGCCGGCCTCCTACCCCCATTTGATCTTCGGTCCGGTCTTCTTCTCTTCCTTCACCGGCTGGGTCACCAGTCCCACCTGGTCCAAACCCAGACGTTTCATGGTGCTGAGCACGGCGATCACCTGCCCATATCCCACTGCTTCATCGGCCCGGAGAAACGCCTTTTGTCCCGGTTTGCTTGAGATCACGCGCCGCAGTTCGTCCTCCCACTGGTCCGCCGTACGGTAGACGTCGTTGATGAACACACCGCCCTCTTTGGTGATGGTGACAATGATCCCCTCGGAGGGCTGCTCGGCCGAGGCGATCGTCTCCGGGAGCCGGACGTCGATTCCGCTTTGCAACAGCGGCGCCGTGACCATGAAAATGATCAGCAGCACGAGCACCACGTCGACCAGATTGGTGACGTTGATCTCAGAGAGCGCGTGATAGGTCCGCGGCTTCACGGGCATTCTCGCGGGTCAACTCGGTCAGAATCTCCAGCGCCAGGCCGGACAGCTCATCGTGGATCTGGCGGAGTTTGCGCACGCACCAGTTATAGGCGATCACCGCCGGAATCGCCGCTGCCAGCCCGACCACAGTCGCCATCAGGGCCTCGGCGATCCCCGGCGCCACGACCGCCAACGAGGCCGAGCCGGTGGCGCCGATCCCGACAAAGGCGTCCATGATCCCCCAGCAGGTTCCCAACAGGCCGAGAAACGGCGAAGCGTTCGCCGTCGTGGCCAGGAGAATCGTCCACTCCTCCAGCTTGCCCATTTCCTCCTGCTCCACCCGCTCCAGGGTGTCCGCAATCGCATGCTTCTGCTCCGAGGTGAGATCGAAACCGAATGCGGATCCTGAACCGCCACCCCGATTCTGATCGGTGAACGCCGCGGCCTCGCGGAGACCCGACTCCAGCAGACGCCAGTGGGGCAGGTGACGCAGCATTTCCAAGGCGGTCAGTCGATCGGCCAGCCGCCGACCCCGGCGGAAGAGGGCGCGGAATCGCCGGCTGTCGGCGAGAATGCGCCGATAGAGGCGCCATTTCCAGATGATCACGGCCCAACTGACGATCGACAGGCCGAACAGGATGGTGATGATCAGGAGTGCGAAGAACGTCGACTGGGTCACCAACTCCCAGAAGTTCCCGCCGATCACTGCGGGAGGGATTGCCAACGACGGACTTGGCCAGACATACATGTTCAAACACACTCCTCCGCGCCGCGATTTCGGCAGCGCCTGCCCGCCCCTCAAAACGGGCCGCTGGGGTATATTCCAGCCCGGACCAGATCAGTCAAGGCATTTTCGGCCACGGGCCGGCAGGGATGGCGGGCGCACTTGGGAATGCCATGAGAGCACATCGTTCGGCCATCCGGTACACAGACCCCACTTGACCACGCGGCCACCCATGGTTTCTTACATTCGTGCACGCATCGGGTTCGCGACCGCGAGGTCCCCGACGCGTCGTCAGGAAACCGAAATCGGCCCAAACCGGACGATCGATGCCACCGCCCCGCAAAGCTGATCCTGTCGTCAGCATCCCACCGGCCATTCGCGAGGAAATCGAGGCGTTGCGCCGGGAGTTGCGCTATCACGCGCACCGCTACTATGTCCTCGATTCTCCGGTGATATCCGACATCGAGTATGATCGTCTGTTTGACCGTCTGGTCTCCCTGGAACGGCTCTATCCGCAGGCGATCACACCCGATTCGCCGACGCAGAAGGTCGGGGCCGAGCCGTCTGCCGCCTTCCGGACCGTTCGCCATGCGGTCCCGATGATGTCGCTACAAAAAGTGACGGACGAAACCGAGTTACGCGAGTTCCATGGACGCCTGGTCCGCCTGCTGGCGGGGGTCGAGCCGACGTACGTCATCGAACCCAAGCTCGATGGGTTGGCGGTCGAATTGACATACGAGAAAGGCATCCTGACGGTCGGTTCGACGCGCGGTGACGGGATAAACGGCGAAGATGTCACCGCCAACCTGCGCACGGTGCGGTCGATCCCTCTGACGCTGCTGTCGGAGCCACCGGAACTCATCGATGTGCGCGGCGAGATCATTTTGCGGCGCTCCGACTTCGAGCGGCTGAACCGGGAGCGGCTCGCCCAAGGCGAAGAGGCGATGGCCAATCCGCGCAACGGCGCGGCGGGATCGCTGCGTCAACTGGACCCGAAAGTGACCGCGTCCCGCCCGCTGGTCTTCTATGCCTACGGGATTGGGCGGATTGCCGGCAGAAAAGTGGCGCGCCATTCGGAGGGGCTGGAACTCCTGAGGCAGCTCGGCTTTCGCGTGCATCCTTTGGCCAAGCCCTGCGGCGGCTCGGCGGAGGTTGTCCGAGCGCATCAGGAGATTGGCCGTCAACGTGATGCCTTGGACGAAGACACCGATGGCACGGTGATCAAGGTGGATGAACTGGCGCTGCAGGAGAAACTCGGGGCTGTCTCCCATCATCCGCGTTGGGCAGTGGCCTGGAAATTCCCCCCTCAGGAAGAGACGACGATTGTGGAGGATATCATCGTGCAGGTGGGGCGCACCGGGATCATCAGCCCGGTGGCGGCGCTCAAGCCGGTTCGGGTCGGCGGGGTCGAGGTCCGCCGGGCCACCCTCCATAATGAGGATGAGATTGCCCGCAAAGACATCCGGGTCGGGGACCGCGTCATCGTCCGCCGTGCCGGTGATGTCATCCCGGAAGTTGTCAAGGTCGTCCCCGGCGGCAAAGAACCGCGCTCCACGCCCTTCGCATTCCCCAAACACTGCCCGGCCTGCCAGGCCCCGACGATCCGCGATCCCGATTCCGCCTTCCACCGCTGCACCAATCCCTCATGCCCCGCGCAGATCAAGGAGCGGCTGGCGCACTTCATCTCCAAAGGGGGCGTCGACATTGAGGGGATGGGATACCGTTACATCGAGCAGTTGGTCGACAAGGGGATCGTCCAAGACATGGCCGACATCTACTTCCTCGACCGAGAGAAGCTGGCGCGGATGGACCGGATGGGACCGAAGCTGGCCGAGAATCTGCTGAATGCGATCGACCGCGCACGACGCCCCGACCTTCCCCATTTGATCGCCGCCCTCGGAATCGATGGCGTCGGGGAGCATGTTTCGACCGTGGTCGCCCGAGCCTTCGGGTCGATCGACCGTCTGGCCGTTGCCGGTGTCGACGAGCTCCAAGAGGTGCACGAGATCGGGCCCATCGTCGCCGGGTCGATCCACCAGTTTTTCGCCTTGCCCCAGACCAAGAAGCTCCTGAGAAAACTCCGCGACGGCGGGGTCGTCTTCCCCACAATGTCCGCAGCACCAAAGGGACCACAGCCATTCGCCGGGCAAACCTTCGTTCTCACCGGCACACTGTCTTCCCTGACACGCGACGAAGCCAAGGCGAAGATCGAGTCGCTCGGCGGTCATGTCGCCGGGTCGGTGTCAAAGAAGACGACGGCGGTGATCGCCGGCGCTGACCCCGGCTCGAAGCTGGACAGGGCTCAGAACCTCGGTGTGCCGATCTGGAATGAAGACGAATTCCTCCGGCAAGTGACGTAGTGCTGCCGCACAGGGAACCGTCTACTTGGTTTGAGATGGGCGGCCCGTCGGCAACAGGGCTGCTCCGATACCCTCCAAACGATTCCACTGAGCAGCCGATTTGCACTTGACAGGGAACTAATCTACACGAAATTCGTTGTTTGTGATGGCGGTATCTTAGTCGAGACCGACCATCGGGGGGTGTCGGTCGCACAGGACCGCAACAGACGCTTCTCGCCAGACCTCGCAACGGCGGAACCCCACAAGCGTCGACGCCCCGAGCAATCTCGCGTCGGATAATTGCCGGCTTACCATTGCCCGATCGGAGGTGACGGGCTGTCGTGAGCTACAGACGATCCCAAGCAATCGCATCAAGAGTCGTTGGACGGCGCTCTGCGCAGCATGAAACGGTATGCGGCGGAGCTGTGTCCGCTTCCCGTCCCCGGGGTGGTGGGTGGATGCCGATAGTGCGTCCTGCATCCTGTTTGCGTTCGGGGGGTTATCGTTTGGCTGATTCGGTCGATATAGGAAGTTGTCAATAGGCATTGACGCGAAACCAAGGAGGGACCCTTGCGCTACTCAATCAAAACCCAATGGGTTGTTCCTCTCGCGGTCCTGATCGCGGTCACCGCCGCGTGGGCCGGCACGACCGGAAAGCTCTCCGGCGTGGTAACAGACCAAAGCACCGGGCAACCAATCCCGGGGGCTGCCGTCTCGGTCGAGGGGACACAGTGGGGGGCACTGACCGACCAGGACGGGCGATTCGTCCTGCTGAACATCCCGGTGGGGTACTACACTCTCAAGGCCTCCATCGTGGGCTACACGCCCATGGAAGTGAAGAACATCGCGGTCTCCGTCGACCTGACCACGACCCAAGACTTCCAATTGTCGACGCAGGCCGTGGAGATGGGAGCGGTTACGGTGACCGCCGAGCGGCCGCTGGTCAAGCAGGACCAGACATCGACGCTGCGCATCGTGACCACCGACGACGTGCAGAACCTGCCGACACGCGGCTATCAGGACATTGTCGGTCTGCAGACCGGGGCGGTGCGGTACAACGACAACACGGCGGCCCGTCAGCGCGGCGCCCGTGAGAACTCGACGACCGGCGTGCTGAACCTGCGCGGCGGACGCGCCTCCGAGGTCGCCTATTACGTCGACGGCTTCTCCCAGCAGGACCCGCTGACGGGATTGTCGACGACCCAGATCAACAACAACTCGATCGAAGAGGTCTCGGTCGTCTCCGGCGGCTTCAATGCCGAGTATGGGCTGATCATGTCGGGAGCGGTCAACGTCACGACCAAAGAGGGTGAGGCCGCCTACCATGGGACGGTGGAGGCGATCACCGACAACTTCCACGGCGAGAAGTACGACTACAACGTCTACTCCGCCGTCCTGAACGGACCTGTCCTCAAGGGCTCGGACAAGCTGACCTTCTACGCCGCCGGTGAACGGCGCTGGGCCGGGGACCGCAATCCCCATTCCCGCGCCGGCGGTATTCTCCCCAACGACTTCTCCGGTCTGTGGAACTGGCAGGGGAAACTGAACTGGCGCCCGTCGGGGAACATCGTGGCCCGCCTGGGTTCCATTGGCTCCCAGGAAAACTGGCGCGAGTACCGGCGCGACTACAACTTCGACATCGACCACACGCCGCGCTACGAGGACAAGAACTACTCGCTGTGGGGGGAAATGACCCACACGCTGAATCCGAAGACCTTCTATACGGCGTCCCTCAGTTGGTTCTCCACCGCCCGCAAGCGGGGGGACGGCGTCTATTTTGACAACATCTGGGGATACGGGCGCCCGAATGTGAACCCGCAGTTCGACGACACGCGGCTGTTCTACTCCTGGGACGACTATGAACTGGTCCCCGACAGCATCAACCAACCGCGGCCGCTGTTCCCAGACCCTGAGGATGCCACCAAGAGTCTGTATCCCGACAGTCTGGTCGGGAGTGTCGTATTCGACACGACCCTGGATGTGTTCATGGGAATGCGCGACATCACGGGTGACGGCGTACCAGACTCCGTCTTTGAGGAGCACACCTTCATGTGGCGGGGTGATGAAGGACGCGTCTGGCGCAATTACCTGCAGCGCTATTCCTCATATATAGGCGGGGATTTCGATTTCGTCAGCCAGGTGCACCCGAACCACGAGGTGAAGTTCGGGGCCGAGTTCCAGCGCCACACGTTGCGCCGCTACCAGCATCTGTGGCCGACGAACATCTATCAGGGAGAGCCCAAGGGGTTCCAAGACATCGACTTCTTCGGCTATGATGTGGCCGCCAATGAGGTCGACGACGGCGGCCCCAATGGCGTCAAGCACCCGGTCAACCTGGCCGGGTATCTGCAGGACAAATTCGAATGGGAGGGACTGGTCGTCAACGCCGGCCTTCGGTTCGATTACTTCGATTATCGGACGGAGCGTCTGCTGGACCCCGAAAACCCGCTGGACCCGTTCGGGCGCGATGCCGAAGCCTCCAAGGATCCGACGCGCCCCAAGAGCGAGCGCGACAGTCTGGCGCTGGAGGCGGGACGCCTGACCGAGAGTGACCTGACGGAATCCGAGTCCGTGTCACGGGTGTCGCCCCGGCTGGGGGTTGCCTTCCCGGTGGCCGACGGGTCGGTGTTCCACTTCTCCTATGGGAAATTCTTCCAAAGGCCCGATCTGCAGAACCTGTATGTGAACTACGACTATCTGGAGTTCAAGATCAAGAGCGGCGGGTACTACTTCGCCTTCGGCAATCCCAACCTCGAGCCGGAGGAGACAACCGCCTATGAGGCCGGCTGGCGCAAACGGGTGTCGGACTTCGCCGCCGTCGACGTCACCGCGTTCTTCAAAGACATCAAGAACCTGACGGAAGTTGTCACGCAGCCGGCCGCGCCCAACAGCTTCTCGACGTTCCGGAACCGCGACTACGGCACCGTCAAGGGAATCGAGATTCAGCTCGATATGCGGCGCAACCACGGCATCTCGACGCAACTGAACTATACGCTGCAATATGCCAACGGCACGGGCTCATTCGCCAACACCCAGTCGAACATCGCCTGGGTCAACTCCGAGCCCCCCAAGCACACCAGCGCGCTGGAATTCGACCAACGCCACAAGTTGACCGGGATTTTGGACATCCGGGCCGGCGCCAAAGAGGGACCGCGGCTCGGAGAAACCTACCCCCTGGAGCGCACCGGTGTCAACTTTGTGTTCACCGCAGGGAGCGGTTTCCCCTACTCGCCGGCCGAGGTGTACAACGAAGTCTCGCTGGCGAATCTCTCGACGAATCCCGCCGGGCCGATCAACTCGCGTCGCACCCCGTGGACATATCGTCTCGACCTGAAGGCCAACCGCGAGATTCCGCTCGGGCGTCTGACTCTGGACGTGTACCTCTGGGTTATCAACGTCTTTGATCGGGAAAACGTCGTCGACGTGTACGAAGGAACCGGTCTTGCGGATCAGACCGGGTGGCTGGAGACTCCGGAGGGGCAGTCGTTCGCGACGAATCCGGACCTGTCCGTGCCGCATGATCAATCGGGCCTGACGGCCACGGAGAAGTATGAACTACGACAAAACGATCCGCTGAATTTCGACACACCGCGCCAGATTCGCTTCGGCGTGCGGTGGACATTCTGAGGCGGCGTCACAGGGAAGAGAGCGCACGGTCAGGATCCGCGCAGGGCGGATCGGTGCAAGGAGGTCATGGATGAAACGCCACAGATGGCTGGTCGCAGCGTTGCTGATGCCGGCCGCGGCATTGCTGCTGATCGCGGCCGGGCCGCGTCCGTCGCCGCGATCCGCCGGCATTGCCGTTATCGACAACACCACGTACTTCGACGCGAACTCGCTGCTCATGTTCGTCACCAATACCGGGTCGTTTGCCTACGACAAGTCGAGCTTTCTGGGAAAGAACGACGGCCTGTATTTCCCCAAAGGGACCAACAAGTCGGTGATCTTCGCCGCCGGTATATGGCTGGGAGCGAAGGTCAACGGCAAGGTGCGCACGTCCACGGCCGAGTACGCCAACGACTTTGTACCCGGACCGATGGTGGACGGTGCCGCCCAGCCCGATCAGGGCGGGTTTCACGTCTATAAGATCAAGCAGGGGGACACCCGGGAAACAAGCATCGACTATAGTGACTGGCCCTTCGACGACGGCGCCCCGGCGCTGAAGAACGCGTCGGGCGGCGATTCGCTTGACGCCGAGGGGAACCGCATCCCGAGCCTCGTCGGTGACCAGTCACTCTGGGCGGTCTACAACGACGCAGACCCTGCCGGGCGCTTGAGCGATCCCGGAAGCGGCTCCGAGGGTCCCATGGGCATCGAAGTCCAGAACTATGTCTGGGGATATGCCCGTCAGGGAGCGCTCGGACAAACGATCTTCATGCGCTACACGCTCATCAACAAAGGGAGCAACCGGCTCGACAGCGCCTTTGTCTCTCTGTGGGCCGATCCCGATCTGGGCGACGCCAGTGATGACCTGGTCGGCTGCGACTCGCTGCTCGGCCTGGGGTACTGCTACAACTCGGGAGACGACGCGACATATGGTGCGGCCGCGCCGGCGGTCGGGTTCGACTTCTTCCAAGGCCCGATCGTTGCCTCGGCGGGCGATTCCGCCTGGATCTCCAGCAAGGGGCGGTACATCCAGGGGTATCGCAATCTGCCGATGACCTCATTCAATAAGTACATCAATGCCACCGACCCGTCGAATAACATCGAGACATACAACTACATGCTGGGGCTGGACAAAGATGGCAATGTGCAGATCAGCCCCGAGACGGGCGAACCGACCACCTACATGATGTCCGGTGACCCGGTGGCCGGAACCGGATGGCTGGATTCCGACCCCGCCGACCGTCGCTGGATGATGACCTCCGGGCCGTTCACCATGGAGCCGGGCGACACTCAGGAAGTCGTCGCCGCCGTCATCGTCGGACAGGGGGCCGATCGCCTCAGCTCCATAACGGAGTTGAAGCGGCTGGACGCGACGGCGCAGTCGGTGTTCGATGTCAACTTCAACATCCCCGGACCGCCGCCGGCGCCGACGGTGTGGCAGATTCCCAACGACGGCGCTGTGCAACTCCTGTGGGGTCCGGAGGCCGATGGCAATGTGCAATACGGATACGGTCCCCCCGATTCTACGGGTCAACCGACGATCCTCCAGACATTTGTGATGGAGGGGTTCAATATCTACCAAGGGGCGTCCAGCTCCGGCCCGTGGACCAAGATCGCGACCTTTGACGTCAAGAACGACGTCGAGCGCATCTACATGGACCTCGACAATCCCAGCGGCAAGGAGCGGGTCGTCGTGCAATGGGGCAAGAACACCGACCTGAAACACGAGCTCTGGGTCACGCAGGACCGCATCCGTGGCGGGACACTGGTGAACAACCGACCTTACTATTTCGCGGTCACGACCTACAACTACGATGATCAGAACAAGACCGACTTTGCGATCGGTCCGAATACGTTCGGGATCATCGCCGAGTCGTTCGAGAATCTCCCCTCCAGTCCGCCCGATGGCGTGACGCCGCGGTCGATGACCGGGGTACTGGCGGACACGATTCCCGGCAGCGACACCGTGCGGCACATCGCCGGCGGATCGGATGGGATCGTGCTCATTGACTACTACGATCAGGGCGCGATCACGGGCGCAACGTATCGCGTCAACTTCAATCCCGACATCACCTGGAACCTGATCCGTCGGCAGACACCCCATGACACAGTGCTGCTGGCAAACCAAGCCCCCGGGATTGCCAGCCAGGGTGCCGACGGCATGGTCCTGCGGGTGGTCAATCCCCCCGAGGGCGTCAAGACCGGCGATGACGGTGATCCGGACGCCGGTTGGAGCATCCCCGCTGGCACGCGTCGCTGGACATGGGCCGGGGGAGCGGGTGATTTCGAGTTCGAGGGATTCCATGGAGCGATCGGGTGGATGTCACCCTGCTACCTGTTCGGATACTGTGAGGAGCCGGGCGTGCCCGCGTATGGGATCCACAATGTGCTCCTGAAGTTCGCCCAAGTGGACGAGAACGGCAACTACGATCCCAGCGATCCCAACGTCTCGTATGGCTACCGGTACCTGCGTGGGGCCTCGTCGCCGCCGGCGCGCCCCGAGTTCGAGCCCTACATCAAGAACACGGGCGAGACCTACGACTACCAGGACTTCACGACGAGCGTGCCGTTGTCGGCCTGGGACATCGATGTCGATCCCCCACGACGGCTGGCGGTCGGCTTCATGGAGAACAATGCCGATGGCGGAATGGTCGACGGCAAGTACTGGCCACCCGACTACAGCGCTGCCAGCAACACGAGCGGCAGCGGCCCGCGCGAGTGGCTGTGGATCTTCCTGGCGGACTACAGCGAGACGCCCGTGGCGGACTACCAGATTAACGCCCTGTTGAATCCGCTGCCGGTGATGTATTTCCTCACGGTGGCCCGCCGGGGCAGTGTCCCCTATTCGCCGGGGGGAACGGGCGAGGACCAATTCGAGATTCTCGCCAATCACGTCATCTCGCCGAACGACGTCTATGAGTTCACGACATCAAAGCCCGGCACGGTCGAGGGCACGGTCATTGCCAACGCGGTGGACGCGGTCCACGCGGTCCCGAACCCCTACTACAACGTCACCGCGCTGGAGGTAGACCAGTTCAACCGCGTGCTCAAGTTTGTGAACGTGCCGGCGGCAAAGACAACGATCCGCATCTTCAACCTTGCCGGCGACCTGGTACGGACGCTGGTGAAGGACGATCCGGGGAGTGCGGAGATCGTCTGGGATGTGCTGACCGAGACCGGCCTGCCGGTCGCCTCGGGGCTCTACATCTATCACGTCGAGGCGGAGGGACTTGGCACCAAGATCGGCAAGGTGGCGGTCTTCACCGAGGTGGAGCAGCTCAACACCTACTAACCGGATTCGTTGCCGGGTCCCGCACCGCGGGACCAAGTGAGATGGAGGCAGAAGATGCGATATCGTGAATGGGCGATGGCCGGGGCGGTGGTGCTCCTCATCGTGGGAAGTGCCGTGGCCGGCAGCGACCTGAAGATCGGTTCGGCCGGAGGGCAGGAGTTGCGCATCCCGGTCGGATCACGTGGCACCGCCATGGGGGGATCCTCGGTGGCGTACGCCACCGGAATTGACGCCTTGTTCTGGAATCCCGCCGGCGCCGCGACCGTGCAGGGGACCGACCTGATGTTGTCGCGGCGGAAGTACATCGCCGACATCGACGTGGACTACGTCGCCGCGGCCCGTCGTCTGGGCGACGCCGGCGTGCTGGCCCTGACCGCCAAGATCCTCTCAATGAATGACGAGCTCGTCACCACGGTGGACGCCCCCGACGGCACGGGAGAGATGTTCTCGTCGTCGTTCTCGGTCATCGGGCTGTCCTATGCACGCACGCTGACCGACCGCGTTTCCCTCGGGATCAGCGGCAATCTCGTTTACGAGAAGATCGCCGAACAGACGGCCACCGGGGCGGCGTTCGACATCGGGTTCCGCTATGATCCGGGGTGGAACAACCTGACCTTCGGCGCCGTGATCAAGAATCTGGGGCCGGACATGCGCTTCGATGGTCCGGGGTTTGACGAGAATACGCAGGTCGGCGACGACCCGAACTCGCTGCCGCATACGACGCGCACGCAACCCGCCAGCTTCGAAATTCCGTCATATGTGCAGCTCGGAGCGGCGTACAAGTTCGTCGCCGGCAACCGCTCGGAGTGCAATGTGACCGGCGCATTCCAGTCCAACAACTTCGCCCAGGACGAATACAAGGTCGGCGCCGAGTACGGCTACGACCACAAGTTCTTCCTGCGCGGCGGGTACACCGCCGCCGATCAGAAGGACTACATCTACGGCCTGACGCTGGGCGGCGGCGCCGCGCTGACGCTGGGTGAGACGACACTGTACTTCGATTATGCCTGGTCGCAGAGCGAGTTCTTCGACGACAACCACTACTTCACGTTCCAAATCGGGTTCTGAAAACCGACAACTTGGATCAGGCGGCCCCGGGAATCGCTCCCGGGGCCGTTTTTCTTGTGGACAGAAAGCCGGGCAATCGCAAGGATGGTCTACGGGCGGGCGTGTGCCGTCGCGAGGGGGACGGACACGACCGAGCCCACCGGCAAACAAGGGGCTTAAGCCCCTTGTCCTCAGGCGGAAAGCCAAGACGTCGTTGTTCGGAGTGTCCGCACGACCGATGAGGCTACACACGCATACCATCATTGCTGTCTCTGCCCTGATCGTGGCGCCGGTCTCTGCGTGG
>JBFMGX010000044.1 GCA_040752595.1 Candidatus Zixiibacteriota bacterium | reverse complement strand
GGGGGGGGGGGGGGGGGGGCCCCCCCCCCGACCGCACGACTGCGGAGGTTATGAAACCGACCTAGAACACAGAACGCAAAGAGCGGGACTGGAAACTCGCGGTGTCGTTGCTACGGATGGGTTGCGATAACGGAGGCGCGTTCCAAGCGGAATGTCCAATAGACGCCGAGCGCGATGGGCACCGCACCGACGAACGCCCAACGGCTGGGGAATTCGTGCAGCACGAGCGCAGCCAACCCGGTCGCCAGGAGTGTCTCGCCGCCGAGAATCGTCGTGGCGACGGCATGGGCGGAGACATCCTTCAGTGCGCGGTTGTACAGTGTGTGGCCGATGACCGATGGACCCAGCCCGGCGGCGGCAATCCACAGCCAGGATGACGTGGGCAAGGTGGCATAGGGCGTCTTGATAGTGAGTCCCCATATCAAGAGCAGCACGGCGGCGGTCGAGTAGGCGATCAAGACATACCCGAGCGTGGCGACCTGGCGCCTGACACGTCGACCGACGACCAGGTAAGCGGCGGCCATGATGGCGCCGATCAGGGCGAGCATGTCACCGAAGCGGCCGCCGCTGGATGGATTCCCGCCGGCGATGAGCACGACGCCGACGAGGGCCAGCAGGATGGCTCCGAAGGAGGCGGGCGTCACGTGTTCACGCAGGAACCACATGCCCAACAGCGCCGCCCAAATCGGCTGGGTTGTCACGATGATCACCGAGTTGGCCACGGATGTATAGCTGAGAGAGCTGATCCACACGGCAAAGTGGACGGCAAGAAAGAGACCGGCCAGCAGAGAACGCATCAATGCGACGTGATCGATGCCGACGAGGTCACGGCCGCAGCGTAACAGGACAATCAGGCTGATGGCGACGGCGGCGACGAGCATGCGTCCGGCCGCGACCGTGATCGGGGGCGCATGGGCCAGACGGATGAGAACCGCGGCGGGCCCGACGGCGATGACCGCGAGAATGAGAAGCCAGAACGAAAGGGCGGAAACGTGTGATTTGGTCGTCGGGGACATTGGATTTGAGAACGGCTCAATCGTTCAGGTCAGCGTCGGGACGCGAGCTTGTCGTATGCGGATTGGGAAAAACCGATGATGACGTCCTTCCCGTTGATCAGAATCGGCCGCTTCAGAAGCGTCGGGTCTGCCATAATCGCGGCGATGGCCTGTTTGCGGGTGGGGGGCTTCCTGTCCCAGCCCATCTCCCGGTATGAGCGCGCCCGCGTGCTGAGAAACTCGGTCACCGGTCTTGATCCAAACAATCGTTCGAGTTCGTCCGTGGTGAAGGGATCCTTGAAGTAATCACGATACTCGGCATCGGTATTCTGACCCAGCAAGAAACTTCTTGCTTTGGCGCAGGAGGTTCAGGTGAACTTGCCGTACAGGCGCATTCGGCTTCTTGTCATGGGCCCTCTCCCGGCGCAAGGGGCCGAAGCCCCTTGTCCTCGTCTGAATCAGACAGCTTTGATTGAGATCGACAGCCCGTCGCGAACCGGGACAATCGTCGTGAACCATTTGGGATCGGTCGTCAATCGGCGCGTGAACTCATGGATGGCGGCGGTCGCCGAATCGCGTGTGACTTCATTGAGGACACGTCCGCTCAGAAGCAGATTGTCGGCGACGAGGATCCCGCCCGGACGCAGCCGGGTCTCGGCCAGATCGAGCGCTTCGATGTACGACTCTTTGTCGATGTCGCAGACGGCCATGTCGCACGGATTCGTCTCGGCGGCGAACAACGTCAGCGCATCGCCGCAGCGGATGTCTGTGCAAGAGAGCAGACCACCGCGGCGGAAGAAATCCTGTGCGAGGGCGACATTCTCCGGATTGTCGTCGGTTCCGATGATGAGGCCGCCCGGAGGAAGGGCGAGCGCCATCCAGTACATGGAGTAGCCGAATCCGGAACCAAGCTCGAAAACGCGGCGCGCCCCGGAGATTCTCACCAGTGCGTGGAGTATCCGGCCGCATTGCGCCCCGATGAATGGAAATCGGCGCGACTCGGCGTGCTTCTCCATCTCCACGAGGATCGCATCCGAGGGCGGGCGGACCTTCTCGAGGTAGGCGTGGATGGCGGGATTGGTGATGGCGATGGTGTCGGACATCTTGTCGTCGACTCCAGCAAGTCTCGTTTACAATGTCTCCAGGGGGCTGAAAGCCCCCTGTCCTCAGTGGAGGAATGCGAGGCTGGATCGCAGCGTGAAGGCCTCGCACTCTGACAATCACGCATGGCGCGATTCGAGATACCGCTCGGCGTCGATCGCCGCCATGCACCCCGAGCCGGCGGCCGTGATGGCCTGGCGGTAGATCGAATCCTGTACGTCGCCGCAGGCGAATACTCCGTCGACCGACGTCCTGGTGCCATCGCGCGTGCGAATGTACCCTTTGGCGTCCATGTCGAGCTTCCCGCGGAGGAATTCCGTGTTCGGAGAGTGCCCGATGGCCAGGAACAGGCCTTCAAACGGCAACTCCCGCTCGGAACCGTCGGCTGTGCTCTTGATCCGCAGGGCGCGCACACCGCTCTGAGCGTCTCCCAGCACTTCGGTGACAATGGAGTTCCACAGGAAATCGATCTTGGAATTCTCCCGCGCCCGTTTCTGCATGATCTTGGAGGCACGCAGGGCATCACGACGATGGATGATGGTCACCTTGTCGGCGAATTTCGTCAGGAAGGTGGCTTCTTCCACCGCCGAGTCGCCGCCGCCGACGACCGCAATCTTCTTGCCCCGAAAGAAGAAACCATCGCAGGTCGCACATGCCGAGACTCCGTGCCCCATCAGTCGTCTCTCCGATTCCAAACCCAAGAACAGGGCGCGGGCGCCGGAGGCAATGATCACCGTGTCGCCCACGTAGGTGGCCTTCGTAGTGGTCACTCGATGCAGAGGACCGGAGAAGTCGACGGCCGTCACGCTCTCTTGGCGGATGTCAGCGCCGAACCGCCGTGCCTGTTCCCGGAATTCATTCATCAGTTCAGGACCCATGATCCCCTTGGCGAAGCCGGGGAAGTTCTCGACCTCGGTGGTGATCGTGAGCTGCCCTCCCGGCTGATCGCCCTCCAGAACCAGCGGCTTCAGGTCCGCGCGGGCCGCGTAGATGGCGGCGGTCAATCCGGCCGGGCCGGAACCGATGATGATGACACGGTAGTGGTTGTCACTCATGGTTGTCTCCAATGGCACTACGGCGACGCCGCCGTGAACATGCCAAGCTTATGGGAAAAGTCTGGTTCAAGTCAATCTCGGTTGTTCGCCGTCGTGCCCCAACGTGGCGCCCCACCTGGCAGCAGGATCAGAAACAAACAAGAGAACCGCTCCGTTCCCCAACGGGGGGAACGGAGCGGTTGGTCCACCGTGGTGTTGGCCGGCAGCGATCAGGCCGGCGTCGTGACTTTCTTCTTGAGCCAGGCGGTCGTCGAAGACTTCGGGCGGACGATCGGATACCCCATGCCGCGGGCAATGACCCCCTGGGAGCAAATCCCCATGGCGCGCGAGATGGAGAAGAGCACCGTGTAGTAGGCGAATTCGGTCAGACCGTATTTGTACAGCAGCGCTCCCGAGCCGGCGTCGACATTGGGCCACGGATCCTTGATCTTCTGCACCTGCTTGAGAACATCGGGGACCACATCGAAGACCCGGGCCACGATTTGGAAGACCTCGTCATCGGCGCAGTACTTCTTGCCAAAGGCGAGGAAGGCATCGAAGCGCGGATCGGTCACGCGCAGGACCGCATGCCCATATCCTGGGACCACTTTGCCGGACGCAAGAGTGTCCTCAGCGAACTTCTTGAGTTGCTCCTTGGTCGGGACGCCGCCGAACTTCTTACGGACGTCGATGACCCAGGCGAGGCACTCCTGATTGGCCAGGCCGTGCAGAGGGCCTGCCAGGCCATTGAGGCCGGCGGACAGCGCATAGTAGAGGTCGGAGAGCGCCGAGTTGACGGTCGCCGCCGATGCCGCTGAGACATTTCCCGATTCATGGTCGCAGTGCAGGACCAGATACAGGCGCATCAGCCGGGCGAAGTTCCCGTCCGGATCGGGGAGGCCCAGCATGTGGGCATAGTCGGCTCCCCAGTCGAGTTTCGGGTCGGAGGGGATGCGCGGGCCTTTGTTGAAGCGCAGACGGTACATACCGGCGGCGATCCCCGGCAGCGCGCCGATGATCCGGAGCGCATCCTCCAGCGTCTTTTCCCAGTATTGGTCCTTGGTCATTCCCTCGTCGTACTGCTTGCGGAAGACCGACTCGCGTTCCATGCAGAGAATGGCGGTGTCGAGCATGCACATCGGATGGGAGTCCTTGGGCATGGCCTCAAGCACCTTCCAGACATAGTCCGGAACGGCGGCACGTTTCTTGAGATCGTCCTGCAGTGACTTCAAAGATGCGGCATCGGGGAGCTCGCCAGTGAGGAGAAGCCAGAAGATCTCTTCGGGGAGCCTCTCCGTGAGGTCCTTGATCGGAATGCCGCGGATGATCAGTCCCTTGTCCGCTTCGACCGCTGATGTGTCGCACACCTGGCAACGAATCCCCCGCATGCCGCCGTACGCCTGGGCCAGCGTCACCTTGTCGATGACGTCCTCGCCGTGTTCCTTCAGCAGCGTGCGCACTTCGTCGCGCCAGCCGGGCAACAGTTGTCCGAGCCGTTCGTGAATTGTCGCCATGGAAGTCTCCTTTTGATCCTTGAGCCAAGCCGCTCTCACTACGATTGCAATCCGGCGCCAATATAGCCAGAAGCGGTTGTGATTTCCCGCACAAGGTTCGGGAAATCGCCGCCGTGGCGCAGAAATTGTCAATTCCCAGCGCGTCTCTCTGGCCCGGCCGCTTGTGACTGTTGTCACAAGGCCGTGGCCGCCACCGGGTTGCCGTGCCGGTTGGAGAGGGGGTCGGTCTGTATCGGTGGTGGCAATTTCGCGGATCGCGGCATTTGTCTGATCCGGCGGGAAGTGTTAATTTGTTGGGAGACAGACGGACTCCGCCGGTCGCCGCTGGGGCGGCGAAGGGGAGTCGAGAAGGGATAATGTCATGATTCGTCGTGAGGACGCCCTCGATTATCATCGCCGGGGAAGACCCGGAAAGATCCAAGTCACACCGACTAAGCCATGTATCACCCAGTTCGATCTGTCGCTGGCGTATACGCCGGGGGTGGCCGAACCGTGTCGTGAGATCGAGAAGAATCCCGAAGCGGCCAACTGGTACACGGCGCGCGGCAATCTGGTGGCCGTGATCTCCAACGGGACGGCCGTTTTGGGTCTCGGACATATCGGGGCGCTGGCCGGCAAGCCGGTGATGGAAGGCAAGGGCGTGCTGTTCAAGCGGTTCGCCGATATCGACGTGTTCGACATCGAAATCGCTGAGCTTGACCCGAAGAAAGTCGTCGAGATCGTCAAGGCCCTTGAACCGACATTCGGCGGGATCAATCTCGAAGACATCAAGGCGCCGGAGTGCTTTTACATCGAGGAACAACTCAAATCGCTGATGAAGATCCCGGTCTTCCACGACGACCAGCACGGGACCGCGATCATTTCCGGTGCCGCGCTTCTGAATGCTCTGGAGGTTGTCGAGAAGGACATCGATAAGGTGAAGGTTGTCTTCAACGGGGCGGGGGCGGCGGGGATCGCCTGCGCGAATCACTACGTGCGGTTGGGCGTCCGGCAACAGAACATCATCCTCTGCGACTCCGTCGGCGTTGTCCACAAGGGGCGCGAGAAGGGAATGAATCCCTACAAGGAGCGCTATGCCGTCGATACGGCGGCGCGGACCCTGGCGGAAGCGATGGAGGGAGCGGACGTCTTCTGCGGGTGCTCGGTGGCGGATGCGGTGACGCCGGCGATGCTGCAGGCCATGGCCAAGCGGCCGGTGGTATTTGCCATGGCCAATCCCGATCCGGAGATCCCCTATCCGAAGGCCAAGGCGGCACGATCCGACATCGTCATGGCGACCGGGCGCTCGGATTATCCGAATCAGGTGAACAACGTCTTGGGCTTTCCCTTCATCTTCCGCGGTGCTCTTGATGTCCGGGCGCGGGCGATCAATGATGAGATGAAGGTGGCGGCAACGCGTGCTTTGGCCGCGCTCGCCAAGGAGCCGGTGCCGGAATCGGTGGCCGCGGCCTATGGCGGCGCTGATTTCACCTTCGGCCCGGACTACATCATACCCAAACCGTTTGACTACCGTGTTCTCCTGTGGGAGGCGCGCGCCGTGGCCGAGGCCGCCATGAAGTCGGGGGTCGCCGGCCTGCAGATCGACCTGGAGAAGTACACCTATGAGTTGGAGGCGCGGCTGGGGCGTTCGCAGGCGGTGATGCGCGATGTCTTGAATCGCGCCAGCGCCGAGCCGAAGCGCATCGTCTTCCCCGAAGGGGAGGCGAATCGGATTCTCCATGCCATGGAGCGCATCCGGGCCGAGAGGATCGGTCATCCGATTCTCGTCGGTGATCCGGCCCGGATTCGCGCCCGCGCCGCGGATCTCAAGGTGGATCTCAACGGCGTGGAAATCGTCAATCCGCTCGATTCGCCGTGGACGGAGTCTTTCGTCGAGGAGTACTACCGGCTGCGCAGCCGCAAGGGGAGCACCCGTCGCGATGCCGAGCGGGCGATGCGGGACAATCACTACTTCGGGCTGATGATGGTGCGCACCGGCAAGGCGGACGGTCTGGTGGCAGGTGCGACGATGCACTATCCCGAGGTGCTGCGCCCGGCCCTGCAGGTCTTTCCCAAGCCGCCGGGATCCGGCGAGGTGGCGGGGATGAACATGGTGATTCTACCCAACGACATCATGTTTTTCGCCGACACGACCGTGCAGATCGACCCGACGGCTGAGCAGTTGGCGACGATTGCGCTGACCTGCGCCCGCGAGGTCCGGCGTTTTGGGATTACCCCGAAGGTCGCGCTGCTGTCGTTCTCCAACTTCGGGTCGGTGCGCCACCCGCTGACCGACAAGGTGCGCCGGGCCGTGAGTCTGATCAAGGAACGCGACCCGATGCTGATCGTCGACGGCGAGATGCAGGCCGACACGGCGGTAACACCGGCGATCCTCAACGAGACCTATGCGTTCTCCAAGCTCAAAGAACGGGCCAATCTGCTGATCTTTCCCGATCTGCAGTCCGGGAACATCGCTTACAAGCTTGTGCAGCGTTTGGGCGGCGCCGAGATCGTCGGGCCACTGCTGGTTGGAATGGAACGACCGATCCAGGTCCTGCAGGTGGGGTCATACACGGTACGGGATATCGTGCACTTGGCGGCGGTCACGGTGGTGACGGCCCAGGGCAAGATGCAACCGGAGTTGTTCCGTCCCGGTGAGCCCACCGCTCCGGGCAAGGCGCCGGCGTCGGCGAAATAGCCCCACGGTGCATCCGCTTCTGCACAGACGCAGACATGCGATTGCCTGAGCCCCGCACTCGGATCGAAGCCGGGTGCGGGGCTTCTGTTTCTTGGCCGCCAGGCGGGATACAGTCAGTGGGCGTGTTGAAGCGCCGGACCTGAGGTGGAGTTTGCATGCCGGGCGGTTGCTTCGTCGCAGAGCCCAGACGAAGCGCGCGCTTCACTCCTTGCAACGACACCACAATCAGTTGCATAACACGATTCCTGTGCGGTCGGGTGCCTACACCCGACCGCAGCGCCGGGTGTAGGCACCCGGCGCCACGAAGCTTGAGAGTAAGTCATTGAGGCTGTGCAACTGATTCTAAGAGCCTCTGACGAAATAAAGGCTGAAAGACCTCCTCACCCGATCCGCCCTCCAAGCGGATCGACCTCTCCCGGAGGGAGAGGTTAGTCGCCCGCGTTGCTGAGGGAAGGTGCCGGGGGATTCACATCATCGGAGTTCAGATCGCTTTGAACCAACCCATCGAGCGTGGAACACGAGCCTCGTCGGCCGGACGCTCTGGGTGCCTTCAGTCAGCTATTGAAGTCAGGCGGGGCGTGCCGATCTCTGCTTCTTGTTGAGGCATCGGTCGACGCGGTCGCGGACCGCGGCCATTGAGAATGGCTTGGCCACCACATCGAAACACCCCATCTCGCGGCATCGGCGTTCATTCTCGGCCGAGGGATACCCGGTGATGACCAACACTTCGGTCGTGGCGTCGATCTGTTTGGCGGTGCGCAGCACGGTGAATCCGTCGACCTGCGGCATCATCAGGTCGGTGATGACGAGGGCGTAGTGCGCCTGCTTGAGCATGTCCACGGCGGAGCGACCATTGTCGGCCGTGGCGACATGGTAGCCCGACAGCAGTTGCGCGAGGATGTCGCGCAGGGGTGGCTCATCGTCCACGATCAGGATCGCCGCCGGCGGACCGGGCGATAAGGGTTTGGTCGATTCATTCATGTTTGTTGTCGGCGGCCACCCAAGACTCGCTGGTCGCAGGTTGCGTCATCGTGTCCGGGATTTCGATGTTTGGCGACGTTGCTTCTTCCGACGTCGGCGGGAACGAGACCGTGAACGTGGTTCCCACGCCGACGGTGCTGTCCACGCTGATGTTGCCCCCCATGTCCTTGACCAGGCCATAGGTGACCGAGAGCCCCAGGCCGGTCCCCTTGCCGATTTCCTTGGTCGTGAAGAACGGCTCGAAGATCTTGTCCATGTTGTCGGAGGGAATCCCCTCGCCGGTGTCGGTGATGTGGGTTCGTACCTGACCATCGGCCAATTCTGTCGTGACCGTGATCCGGCCCTCGCCCTTGATCGCCTGGACGGCGTTGATCAGAATGTTGGTGAAGATCTGCTGCATCTTGCCGGGGTGACCCAGGACGCGCGGCAGTTTCTCGGCCAGGCGGACATCCACGGTGATGTCGCGTGTGTCCATCTGGTGGGCCAGGAATGAGAGGGTCTCGCCGACGATCTCGTTGCAGTCGAGGGGCGCGATTTCCTCGTGGGCGCTGGTGCGGGCGAAGCGGAGGAGGTTTTGCACGATCTGCTTGCACCGCAGCGTCTGGCGTTCCATGTTGTCGATGTAGGCAATGAACTTGGGCACCTCGCCCGGCGGGATGCCGGCGGTCTGCTTGGCGCGCATGTGCTCGCCCGCCAGTTGCGCGTATCCCATGATTCCGGCCAGGGGATTGTTGATTTCATGAGCGACGCCCGCCGCCAGTTGACCGATGGCGGCCATCTTTCCCGCCTGAATCAGTTGCTGTTGCGTTTCCTTGAGTTCGACGACAAGCGCCTCCAACAGGTCTTTCCGGACCAGCGCTTCCCGGGACGCTTTCAGATCGGCGGTCATCTTGTTAAAGGAGGAAGCCAGGTCGCCGATCTCGTCGCGCCGTCCTTCGACGACTTTGCAGTCGTAGTCGCCGCCGGCGACGCGCTCCGTGGCGCCCACCAACTCGTTGATGGGGTGGATACTGAGGCGCACGAGAATGGACGTCCCCAGGACCGCCAACAACACGATCACCAGCGTGATCCACGCCATGTTGCGGCGCATGGCGCCGATGGTTTCTTCCACGAAGTGCGTGGTCATGCCGATCTGGGCGTAGGCGATCACGGTGGGAGCGCCCCCCTCGGTCCCCGCGACATCGTACAGGCCAATGTCGCTGCTGGGCTCGTCGCCCGTCTGGTTCCGGACGACAATCGGCGTCTGAAAGCTCACGGTGGCGCAGCCATCGTTGTCGGACACGTCGTTCACGTTCGGCATGGGGGGCGTCGACGTCGAATCGGCGGCGCCTGTCTTTGAGACGCCACAAACGCGTTGCGCCAATACGGTTCCGTTCGGCTCGATGACACGGGCGTACAGGACCTCCTTCTCCGCCATGATGCCATCCAGGAGGGCCGCCACCGCGGCCGTGTCCCCAATCAAGGTGGCATAGGTAGCATTGTATGCGAGGTTCTTGGTCGAGATATTGCCGCGCATCATCAGTTCGGCCCGTATGGCGCGGCTGCCGTGGTACAGTGACATCGACATCAACGAAAAGGCCAGGATCGCCATCAGGACCGAGATGGCGGCGATGGACTTCTGTTGGATGCCGATTCGCATGGTACTCACGGTCTCCCCGTTCGGTCCTGCCCGTCAGAAAACCACGACGTTGGAGTCTTCGACAACACGTTCGTCCATCGGGATGCGCATGTGCTCCCGGACCTTGAGATTGAGGGCCCGGACAAAGGTCCTCGGTGCCGTGTGCGGCAGCCGTCCGGGAGGCTGTCCGGCGAGGACGCGAATCGCCAATTCCCCGGCCTGACGGCCAATGTCCGTGTAGTCACATTCCAGCGCCAGGAGGGCACCGGCCTTGACGTAGGCCGACGACAGGCCCATCACCGGCACGCCGGCCTTGATCAACTCGAATATGATGTAGCGAGAGGAGCGCGGTGTCAGGACGGTCTCATCGGGGATCATCCAGAGGACGTCGATCGAGTCCCGCAAGCGACGCACGGCATCGGGAATGACCTGCTCCGAATTCGCCCAGGCGACGACCAGCGTAAGTCCACGTTGCGTCACTAACGTGCGGATCTTCTCCACGACCGGCCCCGTCCGGGACGGGTCGGAAATCACGCCGATGCGACGCACGGATGGGAACACGTGGATGATCTCTTTCAATTGCATTTCCAGCGGGATGTTGAGCGTGGCGCCGGTCAGGTTCTTGAATTCCGGCGGCGAAGCGTCCGGTGCGACGCCCGGCGGCGCAAGCACCATGGAGTAGACGGTGGGGATGTCGGTGGGGTGCTCAGCGGCCCCCCGCGCGGCGCGCGTGCCGAGTGCCAGGATCAAATCGGGACGGGCATTGCGGACGTCACGCCAATTGGCGCTCGCACCGGAATCGTCGCGCGCCAGCACGAAGGGCAGCGTGACTGCCTCGTGTCCCGTTTCCGTGAGCTTGCTGATGAATCCTTCGAGGGCGAGATTGTACTCCGGGAGGTCGAGGCTCTTGACGACGGCGATGCGGACTGTCCCGGGTGATGTTTGGGATAGCGTCGGCTGCGCCATGGCCGCGAAGACCAATAGCGCGACCCACGTGGCTCGAAGCACCCGCACCCGGCCAGAGACGTCCAGGTTCGTGCCCGATCTTTTGAACCGACGGATCAGCACGCCGATCTCCGCGCCCTGGTGTCACCACCGGCTGAGACGGGGGCACGGGGGCAGGAGTCCCGTCGCCGTGCTCGGATCACTCCAGACAGATGACCCGGCTCCCGACGAGCGTTGGGCGTCGGAGCGAGGGTCATCGAGATATCCGATCCCGATCCGCCAGCCTCAAAACGCAAAAGTCACCGTGAACAAGTGGTTGTTGTCGAATACCCCGGCGTCCGCCCAAGCGTAATCAATGCGCGTCTGCGTCGTCCCGAGCGGGAGTCGCAGCCCCACACCCGCCGAAAACCCATAGAGATACTCGTCGGTCGCGGCCGTCGTGTACCCACCGCGGAGAAACAACTGGTCGGACACGCCCCACTCCGTGCCCAGTCGGAACTCGTCCTCGGAAAAGTTGTTCGACTGGAACGCGCCGGTCAGCCGCCATTGCTGGTTGTTGCGATGCCAGGCGTCCCAAGCGAATCCGAATTGGACGAACGACGGAAGTTCAAACGACGCCGACTGGGTGCGACCGTCGGTCGTGGAGCCATTACCGCTGTTGAGCGGCACGTCAAAGTCGGGGCCGTCGAACGACATCTTGGGGCCGAAGTTCTTGACGACGATGCCGAAGGTCATCCCCTTCCACGGGGAACGATAGACGAAGCCGACGTCGAAGGCCACCCCCTGGGCGGTCTCGTTGTAGATCTTCTCAGCGACGAACTGGCCATTGATGCCGAGCGACACCTGGTCGGTCAACGAGCGGGCATAGGAGGCGCCGACGGTCACGAATGACGTTGAGAATGTCTCACCGGTTCCATCCGGCTGATGCGTCGTGTATATCTCCTCGTCCCCGGCGGACAACACTTTGGCCGACAGGCCGATCACGCCCGCCGATCCGGCGTTGTGAGCGAACGCCAGATGGGAGAGCGTGATGTCGGCGATGTACTGACGGTGTGAGAATCCCAGCTCGTTTCCGGCAATCGCCGCCGCTCCGGCCGGATTCCAGAACCACGCCTCGGTTCCTCCCGGCTCGGCCATGACCGAACCGCCCATCGACACACCCCGTGCCCCCGTGGGAATGAGCAGTTCCAGGGCGCCGCTGGTCCCGATGCGACCCGAGTCGCCCGCTTGGACCGCCGCGGGAATGACGGCCACCACCGCGACCAGTCCCAGTATCCCGTATGCACGCATCTTCAGACCTCCATCTCTCACAACACGGACACGACCGATCAGAATTGCTTGAGTTTCTCTCTCTCCGTGAAAATCGCCAACTTGCCGACCCTGGCTTTCAGACCCGGGGCGGTCAGGCGCCAGATGAACAAACCGCTGGCGGGCGGAAGCCCACTCGTCGTCAGGACATCCCAGGTCACGTAGGATGCCACCGGGTCGTCCTTGGCGACGCGACGGATCAACTCACCGGCGAGATTGTAGATCTCCAGCGTCGCCTCGCCCGCCGGGATATTCACGAACTTGATCATCCGATGATTGGGATCGCTTTCCAGATCGGTGCGGTGGAAGTATGGGTTCGGTACGGGGTGCACGTTCGAAAGCGATGGGCCGGCCGATTCCCCCGAGGCGATCTCAATCGATGGTGCCGTAAACGTGAACCGATCGCCCGGTTTGTTGTACCGGGCGACGGTGAAGCGCAGGACCTGGCCATCGGCCAGTTCCGCATTGGAGTGACCCTCGGCCACGGTCGGCCACCAGGCATAGAGCACGTCCATGTCATCGGCGTCGAAGTAGATCGACCGCGTCGTGTAGTACTCGTCCGGCGTCTCCGCGTAATCGCTGTTCATGATGAACAGGTACTCCCGTCCGCCCGTCACGGGATCTTCATCGGGCGGGAGCCAGGCATTGTTGGCGGAGGCCAGATTCACCTGCTCGACGAAGCAGACGTTCAATTGCCGCGGCGGATCGTGGCTGACATCCCAGGCGGTCAAGGGCACGGTACCCATCCCCGCGTACTGGTAGTTCGGGGATGCGCCGCGGAGATAGCGGTAGGCCGTCTGGGTTGTCGTGGGAGAGAAGCGCAACTCGACGTTGACCAGTTGGGTGGGATCCTGGATCGATGAGCTCCAGAAGTTCATCCCGGCGTCAATCCCGCCGTGGAAAAATCCCCCGCCCCAATTGACCCCGGTGACCCAGGCATTTCCGCCCGACCACTCAACATCCTTGGTCCCAGGATCGGGACCGGCGACTTGGACCATGAGCCCCTCGGTCAGCGGATACGTGTAGTCGCCGCTGGAGTTGGTCTGGTCGGCCAAGAGCCGCGCGCCGGACGTCAGGTTATCGAGGTTCCATGACAGGTCGGCGTTGAACGTCACGGCATAGTCGTCTCCGGTGACTTGGGTCGGCTCCAGGACCCGCACGGTAACCAGTCCTTCACTCTGCCCTTCCACGTGCTGTGCAGAATCGATGAGTTCGAGAGCGTTGGAGTTGGGGATAATCTCGATACCGCGAATGCGGCCTTCCAGCACCTCGCTCAGCGACCCGAGGAGGTTTGGCCCGACACGATATTCCTCGACGGAATTCTCGTCGTAAGAGTAGGCGGTGACCGCGAAGTAGTAGGGACGGTGGTTGACCAGTCCGCCACCTGCGATGTAGTCGGAGGGAATTGTCAGGTTGTTTCGCAACCCGTTGTCGGAGCCGGACTGTACCAGCACTCTCTGAGTGGCGCCGATCTGGGCATCGAACTCGTCACGATAGATGCGTGTGATCCCGTCCTCGAGATCGAAGGTGGCGATCTTCTTCCACGGTCCGGCAATCGACGTCCCTTGATAGACGTTGTAACCTTCCATCACGAAGCGCTGACCGAGCACGCCCGACTCCTGCACATCCCCCTCCGCCTCCTGGCCCCAGATCAGCTCGACGCGATTGGCCAACGGCTGGAACCAGACGGTCGGTGCCGGTGGCGGGAAGGGGATGTTGAAACTCAGATCGAACACCGACTGGGCTTTCCGGTCCTTGTCGCGCAGGTCGGTGATGGACGACAGAGCATCGGTCGATTGACCGACGATGACGGCGGCGACGACCTCCTGCGTGTCGCCCGGAGCCATCACCAGCGGCCCGCAATTCATCATGAAACGACGGTCGCCGGCGTTCACATCCAGCCAGCCGGCCCCGGTGACCGGATCACCCGGGACTTGGAACAGCGTGGTATCACCCTCGGGGTCGACGACAGGATCACCGTTGGGAAAGAGCCCGCGCATGTAATTGTAAGTCTCCAGCGCGTTGGTCGGGTCGGTGCCGTTGACGTACTTGTTGAATGAGGTCATCGGAAGATTGCGGTACCCTGGAATCCAACGTCCCTGCTGATAGGCGGAGTCTCCCGGCGCGGGGACCATCGGCCCCTGCAAGAAATCGAAGCCGACGGCCGGGACGCCCTCACCGTAGGTCTGATCGGGCCCTTCATTGTAAGCGAAGCCCAGCGACAGGGTGGTGTCGCAGCCGACAAGGTCATCCCCGGCATCGCCGACGTCGGCATCACACCAGAGCGAAATGTAGGTCTCGTCCAGCCGGTTCGATCCCTTGTTGATGATGAGGAACTTGATATAGATCGTGTTGCCGAGAGCTCCGCCGCGGCCGTAGGCGAAGGTGGTCTGTTGCACCTCCACGCCCAGGGGCGCTGTGGATCCGGCGCGGTGCGTGTGCGCACCGGGGTCCGCGTCGTTGTAAACCGACCAGAGCGTCTGATCACCCAAGATCAACGGAATGCGATTGCCGCTGCCGTCGAGCGAATCGCCGCCGGCGCTGTTTTTCAGAGCGGGTGCGCCGTCGGCGAATGGCCAGTTGGCGTAGTCCGGGTTGCCGGCAGCATCATCGCCGCGGTTGATCTTGTAGACGCGGAAGCGTCCCTGATCGGGGACGAAGGTCCCATCGTCCATGCCGCCGGGGGAGAACTCCGTGGATGCCTCGGCGAGCGTCACACGCGGCTCGGCATTGACCTTCGCGCCGATCCAGATTCCAGCGCCGAAGATGACCGTGTTGTTTGTGCCGCGCGGAAAGTACAGGCCGTCGGTCTTCCCGAAATACCCGGTCGGGTCGTAGGCGAACGTGCCGACATTGGACACCAGCATCTGCAGGTTGTTGACGCCGATGTAGGATCGATTGTCGATGGCGGCAGCGTACGGCCGGTGGGCCGGTGGGCTGCTGAGTGCGGCGGCTCGCACTCCCACCGCCGGAGTGGCGGTCACGGCGGCGGCCAACAAGATCAAGCGGACGGGTTTCATGGTCGCTTTGGCTCCTATGTTTCTAAACACCACGCATCGAGAGCAGCACCGGTTCAGAATGACACCTTCAAGCCGGCGCGGATTTGCCGGGGCACGTCATAGTTCAGCGGATTGTCTTCCCGCAGCGTGTACTTTTGTTCACCGGTCAATTGCGATGAGTCGTGGGACTCATCATAGCTGTCGCGCAGTCTCTGGCCGTCCGGGGTCTCCAGCCATCCGGTGGAATTCGGGAGTCCGGAAGACGTGTAGACGTTGAGCACGTTCTTGCGGTTGAGCAGATTGATGATCCACAGTTCGAGCTCCGTCTGCAATCCGGCCAGCTGGAAGGCCTTCGTCGCCTTGAGGTCGAGTTGCATGCGCCAGGCGGAGTACCGGGAGTTGACGGCGCCGGACACGGGGCCGCGGTTGGAGGCGAGCGTCACCTCATTGTAGACATCGGTCGGCGTGTAGGGGAAGCCACTGCCGGCTTGGAAGGTGGCGCTGATCCCGGAGTTGGCGAAGATGCGCCGGCCGGCCAGCTTCGGACCCTCGTGGTCGCCGGCCCGCAGATCAAGGATGCCCACGAGCTTGTGTCGCTGATCGAAGTCCAGCGGTGAGGCCGTCTTGGGGACCTCGTTTGTGCCATACCAAGCGATGTTGCCTTGCGTGTTGGGGTCGGAGCCGGTTCCCGTGGCCTGCGCCAGCGAGTAGGACAGGTGCAGACCAATGTTGCGTGATCGCTGCATGTCGAACGTCAATTCCAGACCTTTGATGGTGCCGAAGTCGGTGTTGCGATAGGTGGCATAGCTGAAGGGCGCCGACGGCTGGTTTTGCACCTGCGTCAGTCCCTTGACATCCTTGTAGTAGGCGGTCACATCGAACGAGGTCCGTTCGCCGATCTGCCGGGTCCAACCGACTTCATAGGCCGTCGTACGCTCGGGCCGGAGATTGGGGTTGCCGAACGGGAAGTAGTAGCCGCCGGTCTTGATCTTGTATTCCAGGTACTCATAGGACACGTACAGATTCTGCAGATCGGGACGCTGGACGAACCGGCCGTACGACGCATGGAACACCGACTGTTCTGTCACCGGGAAGGCGATACCAAGGCGCGGTGACAACTCGGTCTCGGGACGGCTGTCTTCGAGATCCTCGGGATCGAGTTGCTGGGCCTTCTGCCTCTGTTCATCGGTGGGGTTGGGCAGGTCGGCGTAGCCGAACGGGTCCAGCGGCCGGGTTTCATCGCGCAGCCGTTTCGTGTTGACGTTGAAGTAATCGAGGCGCAGCCCGGCGTTGATCACCAACCCCTGGAGCTCGAACTTGTCCTGAACATATGTCGCGAACGTGACCGGATGCTTGGCACCTTGCAGGCCGCCGTCTTCCTCGCCCTCGCCGGTGATGTCATAACCGTAGCGGTCGACGTCGTCAAATCCATGGCGACCCTCCCCATACCCCTGCCAGACCCGGGAGGGGATGAGGTGTTGATAGCGCCGCAAGGTATGGCGCTGGAACTCCATCCCCGCGCGCACCTCGTGGTTCGGATGCACCTGACTGACGAGGTCAAACACGCTGCCGACATAGGATGAGTGACGGTGCAGGTAGTTGTTCCAAATGGCGGCCTCGTCGCCGCGGATCGGATAGGTGCGGCCGTCGATCACGGTGTCTTCGATCGTGGTCGGACCATCGATGTCGTCCCATGACCAGAACAACTCGGTGGCGTCGAACTGCGCCGGCGAGCCGGGACGACCATAGGCCCAAATATCGTCGAACAGGACTCCGTCGCCGCGTTCCCGCTCGGTCATGAAGTAGTTGGCCGAGACGGTGAAGAACGTGTGTGGATTGACCACGTGTTCCAAGGTGGCGTAGAGCGAGCGGTTCTTGTCTTCGAGGCGCGGGGCATGCTCCGGGTTGAACAGCCACTGCCGCTGCCAGTATTGCCAGTCGTCCTGCGATGACAGTCCGCCCAGCTTGAGCTCCGTCGATGGCGTGAATTTCCAGTTCAACTTGCCGCGCCAGGTGTATCCGCCGTTGCTGTTGTTCGGCTGCGGACCACCGGCGGTGGCGGCGGGACTGCGATCACCCTGCCAGCGTCGTTCCGCGGAGGCAATGAAGCGGATATTGTCGGACAACCCGGCCAGGGGACCGGAGATGCTGGCATCATATACATTGTAGTCGTAGCTGTCCCCGTGGAAGTTGTCGGTGATCGCTTCCACCGTGCCGGCCAGCTTCTCGGTCCCGTCCTTGGTCGTCACGTTGACGGCCCCGGAGGCGATCCACCCGTACTCGGCATTGAATCCACCGGTCACGATCGACACTTCCTTCAGGTCATTGTTATTGATCTGAGTCGTCGAATTGCCGGTGAGCGGATCCTGCTGCGAGAAACCGTCGACGAAATAGGCGACTTCGGAGGTGCGGCCCCCGCGCACGTTCAGTTGGTTGGCGGTGCGGACGACGACGCCCGGTTGGAGGGCGACGATGTCGCGGTACCCGCGCGTCGGCAACTCCTGGATCTGCTCGCCTTCCACGATCCGCAGCGAGGCCGTGCGATCCTTGATCACGACCGGACGCACGGCGATCACCACGATGGTGCCCATCTCCACCGGCTTCGACGTCAGCGTGATGTCCTGCTCCGTGTTGAGGTCCACGGAGACCTTCAGGTTCTGGACCTCGATCGGCTGGAAGAGCAGCAACTCGTTCTCCGTCGGCGACGATGTCTCCCCCAGCACCGATGCGGTCAGCGTATGACGTCCCACAGGAACGTTGAGAATCACATATCGTCCCTCGGAATCGGTGCGGGCGGACAGAGACGTGCCCAGCACCTGAACGAGCGCGCCCGCGATCGGCTTCCCTGTTTCTTGGTCAATGACCGTGCCGGAGATCTTCCCTGTCGTTCCGCCCTGTGCGACGGCAAGCATCACCAGGATGGAACAGGCCAGTATCGTCGTTGCCGCGACACGTGTCTTCAACCGTAGCCTGTAGTACGGTGACATACGCACATCCCCTCCCAGCATCTTCCAGACTGTTCGATTGTGATGATCGTCGGTTCCCCGGCCGATCGGGCCGTATCACCCTCTGACACCAGACCGATTGCGATTTCTGATCCGTGGCGGTGTCGTGCCTGACAATGCGGCTGACGACCGCCTGCCATTCCCGCCTCTTCGCCAAAGCGGCGTGTTCGAGGCGCCCTTTATGTGTAATGTCGGAGTTGTCGCGGAATCCTGAACAAGCAGCGACAGACTACGTCGACAGTGGGAGAAAGGCTCTGCACGGTCTGTGCAGAGGTTTGCACAGTGTCGAGAACGGCTCCTCGTGGGAGAGAATCAGCGGTCGGGGAAGACCTGTCCGGGGCGGTGAAGCAGTTGCGCCAGGCGGGCGAAGTCGTCGGCATGGAGCTGCTCCGCGCGCTTCTCCAGTAGGTCAGGGCAGAGATCGCGGATGCGCTGCCAGCCGGCGGCCGTTAGTCCCGGGATGGCGCCGAGATTGTTGGCCATGATCTTGCGCTTCTGGGCAAAGGCACACCGGACGACGTATTCGATTCCGGGGGCATGTTCGATCCCGGGCGTCGTCGGTACGAACTCGATCGACATCACTGTGGATGTGACACGCGGCGGCGGATGAAAGGCGCCTGGAGGTATGTCAAACAGCGCGCGGCCGCGGGCGCGCGCCTGAAACCAGATCGATGAGGCGGCGCGCCCTCGTTCGCCCGGACCTGCCAGCAGCCGCTGCACGACCTCACGCTGCAAAGTGAACACGGCACCCCCAAACCGCGAACGCCGTGCGAACGCCCACTCCAGAATCGCATGGCCGATCCCGAAGGGGAGATTTCCATAGAGCCAGCACGGGTCTGGCGGTTCGGCGTCGGGCGGCAGATTCAGAATGTCGGCCCAATAGACTTCGACAGGTCCGCCGGGCTGGAACTTCTGACGGAGCATCCCCACCAGCCGACGGTCTTTCTCCAGTGCCAATACACGTCCCGTCCCGACCAGCGTCGCCAGTCGCTCCGTGAGAAATCCCTTGCCGGCGCCGATCTCGTACACGCAATCGGTTGGTTTGACCGGGAGGGCGGCTGCGATTCTGTCGGCGACGGCGCCGTCGATGAGGAAGTTCTGTGACAGCGATCGGCGGGCGCGCAGCTTGGGGCGCGACGTGCGCCCCGTTGATCGTTGAAAGGAGGATGAGTCCTTCATCGTCGCCTACACCCACGGCCCACGCCGTGGGGCGATTCTCTTTCGCCCCTTCGGGGCTCATTCATCCGGGAGGATTCACCGGCCGCGATCATTTGGGAAGAGAAAAGAGCCGGGCGGCGTTGGCGTCGGTCACCTTGCCGATCTCCTCAACGGTGAGCCCGCGGAGTTCGGCCAGCTTCTCCGCGACAATGGGAATGTATGCCGGCTCATTGCGCCGTCCACGATGCGGGTGCGGCGCCAAAAAGGGACAGTCGGTCTCAAGGAGGATGCGATCGAGACGGGCCGCGGTCGCCACGCGCGCCATGCCGGAATCCTTGAACGTGAGAATGCCGTTGACCGAGATGTGAAATCCGAGGTCGATGGTCTTCTGCGCCTCGGGTGCTGTTCCGGAGAAGCAATGAAAGACGCCGCCGTTCGCGTAGGCCTCCGTCTGCAGCAGGATCGCGAAGATGTCGTCGAATGCTTCTCTATTATGTATGACGATCGGCAGACCGAGGTCACGCGCCACGGCGATTTGATCGATAAAAGCGCGTTTCTGCAGGTCGCGCGGCGACATCTTCCGGTAGTAGTCGAGGCCGATTTCGCCGATGCCGACGACCTTTGGGTGATCCGCCAGGCGCTTGAGCCGTGCGGCCGATTGTTCCCCGCCCCAGGTCTTCGCGTCATGCGGGTGCACCCCCAGTACGGCACAGACCGATGCATGTGCCTCGGCCAAAGCCAGTATCCGTTCACATGACTCAAAGTCGGTGGCGATATTGATGATCGTGTGCACCCCAGCGGCGTGGGCGCGAGCGATCACGTTGTCGCGGTCATCGGCAAAGTCGGGGAAGTCGAGATGGGCGTGGGTGTCGATCATGCGCGGGGAGTAGGGGCGTATGGCAATACGCCCCTACGAGAGATGGCATGTCAACTGATCGTGGCGCCTGATTCGAGCGGGCCGTCGGCGGTGAGCAGGCGCAGGGTCTTGCCTTTCGATGCTGCCAGGAGCATCCCCTGCGAAGCGACGCCGCGCACGGTCGCCGGCTGCAGATTGGCGACAACGATGATCGTTTTGCCGATGAGGTCCTCGGGTTTGTAGTGCTCGGCGATCCCGGCGACAATCTGCCGGCGCTCCTCCCCGATGGCGATCTGCAATTTCAGGAGCCGATTGGCGCCTTCCACGCGTTCGGCGGCGATCACCTCGGCGGTGCGCAGTTGCGCCTTCTTGAATTCGTCGATGGTGATGACATTCTCTGGAGTGGATGATTCCGACACGGTGATACGCTCCGTTCTGGTGGATTCGGGCTTCTCCAAACGGGGGAAGATCGGCCCGTCGAGATGGAAGGGGCCGGGGCAAAGACCTCTTGCGTTGCCGTCCAATACCGGAGAAAGGCCTCCTATCGACAGCTCGGTGGAGGGATTCTCGAACCCGAGTGCGCGGAGAATCTCCAACGACTTATTCGGGATGGCGGGCGACAGAACGATCGCTACTCGTCGGATTGCCTCCGCGGCGACTGACAGGACGGTTGCGAGTTCGTCGCGGCGTCCCATTTTGGCCAGATTCCATGGCTGGTGCTCTTCCACAAAGCGATTCGTTTCGCGTACCAGCTCCATCCCCGTCCTGATAGCCCGGTCGAGATCCGGCCCGTCATCCTCGAATGACCATATGCGGGACCGTAACGCCATTGCGAAATCATGCGTGCAACTGTGCACCGGCATCTGGAGGCGATATGCGATTCCGTTCTCCCAGTCGATCCCGACTGGGCAGGGCTGCCGCCCTCCGAAATGCTTCTCGATGAGTGCAATCACTCTGGAGACGAGATTTCCAAGGTCGTTTGCGAGGTCGGCGTTGTACTGCGGAACAAAGGCGTCGGCCTTGAGGTCACCATCCATCCCAAACGGAAATGGGGTCAGCAACAAATACCGCGTCCCATCAGCGCCGAATTGATCGACGAGACGATGGGGATCGAGCGTGTTGCGCAAGCTCTTGCTCATCTTCTGTCCATTCACGGTGAAGTAGCCGTGAATGAACATACCTTGAGGAGGTCGCTCACCGACGGCCAGAAGCATGGCCGGCCAGTACACGGCATGGAACTTCAGTATGTCCTTCGCCATGATGTGAATGATGGAAGCGTCGGTCCACCATCTGGCGAAAGACGCCGGATCGTCGCCGTAGCCGATCGCGGTGATGTAGTTGGGCAACGCATCGACCCAGACATAGGCATTCTGGGTCGGGTCCCACGGAATGGGAATCCCCCAATCCACCTTCTCCCGTTCACGGGAGATCGAGAAATCCTCAAGCCCCTGCTTGAACAAGCCGAGCACTTCATTCCTGCGCTCCTCCGGCAGGACGCGGATCGATCCTTCGCTGATGCGTCGTTGCACCTCGGGCAGAAACGCTGAGAGGCGAAAGAAGTAATTCCGCTCACGAAGTTCCTGGGGCTTGGTCAGATGATTGGGACAGAGACCGTCGACCAATTCCTTTCCGGTGATGAACTTCTCACAGCCGAGGCAGTAGAGGCCGGTGTATTCGTCTTCGTAGATGACAGGCTTCCCGTCGGGGTCGGTGGCGTCATGCAGGCGCTCGAGCAACCGGGCGACACCTGCTTCATGGCGCTGGTCAGTCGTGCGGACAAAGTAATTGTACTCGATATCGAGACGCTTCCATGCGTCTTTGAAGTGCTGGGCGTGCAGGTCGCACCACGCCTTCGGCTCCATGCCGTTGGCGCGGGCGACCTCGGCGACTTTGGCGCCGTGCTCGTCGGTGCCGGTGAGGAAGAAGACCTCGTGCCCGAGCAACCGCAGGGCCCGGGTCAGGTAGTCGGCGACGATGGTTGTGTAGGCGTGGCCGATGTGGGGCTTGTCGTTGACGTAGTAGATCGGCGTCGTGATAAAGATGGGGCGCGGCGCGTCTGGCATGGGAGGAAGGGAGGATGGGATCGTGCTGCCTGTGCGCGGGCACGGCAGGCCGTGCCCCTACAAGGGAATCACAATGTAACGTGCCGCGCGAGTGTCATTCAAACCACGACGTCTTCTTGCGTTCGCGGCGACGGAATTCGGCCAACGGCACCTTGGCCTGACGACCGTCGGCGAGGCGCACGAATACCTGCTCGCGCAGGATGTGAGCGCCTTCGACCGTGCCCGGGCCTTCGTCGGTCTCCCAAGGGAGGCCGGCCTCCGGATACAGACGCGAGGCCTCCCGGTAGTACCCGCTTTCATATCGCAAGCAGCAGAGCAGTCGTCCGCAGTTGCCGGAGATCTTCGCGGGGTTGAGCGACAGATTCTGGTCGCGCGCCATCTGCGTGGTGATCGGCTCGAACTCCTTCAGGAACATCGTGCAGCACTGCTCATAGCCGCAGACGCCGACGCCACCGACGCGGCGGGCTTCGTCGCGCGCGCCGATCTGGCGCAATTCGATGCGGGTCTTGAACAGTCCGGCCAGGTCCTTGACGAGGGCGCGGAAGTCGACCCGCTTGTCGGCGGTGAAGTAGAACGTCATCTTGTTGCGGTCAAACTGCCACTCGGCATCGACGACCTTCATCTCCAGCCGCCGTTCCTCCACCATGCGACGGCAGGTTTGCCGCGCCTCGAACTCATCCTGCCGGTTCTTCTTCTCGTGCTCCAGTTCCGCAGCGGTCGAGACACGCAGGATCGGCAGCGGCTTGACGCGTGCTCTCTTGGCGTCCCCGGCCGACAGATGCTGGATCACGCGGCCCAAATCCTCGCCGCGCTCCACCTGGACGATCACCGGGCTGCCGACTTTGATCGGCAGATGGTATTCATCCCGGTAGAACTCCTTGCGCGCTCCCTTGAACTCCACCATGTACACCGGCTGCGGTACGGCCGGAGCGGGTTCGGGTGCCGGCTGCGGTGCTACTGTTTCGACGGTGTCGGACATCGGTAGGACCCCAATGTGTCCGCGGTGCGAACGGAAGAAGACAACACCGCGAGACACGCTCAATGTCCCGTGCAAAAGCGGGCAAGTCAAGGGGTTGTTCGGCGGCGAATCGTGCCGACGTGCGGCTACGCGCATCCGAGCCGCCGCCGCAGTGCCAGAAATGTCCCGATCACGGCGTGGCGCGCGGCAACATTCACATAGAGCGTGCTGCGGCCGTTTTGCAGAATGCGCCAGCAGGCCCAGGCGGTCTCGGCGTCCGGTATGGGAGCCCCAACGGCGCTCCGGTCGGAGCTGCCGTTTGTGTGCAACGCTCGTTCACAGTCACGCCGCAGCAAGATTGACCAGACATCGAATGCCATCAGCATCTGGTCGAAGCCGATCCGACGGCGACCCGCCGAAGAGAATGTCGCATCAATCTGTTGCAGCAGGTCGGAAGCACGCACCTGGAAGGAACCATCCCACAGTGTGCCGACGGTCCGGCGCCAGAGCTCGGCCTCTTCCGTGGCCAGACGCAGGGCATTGCCCCAGCCGCCCCCCGACAACCGGGCGATGGGCTCGGCGCGTTCGGCATTGATGCCCTGCTCATTCATCAGACGTTCCGCAATGATCTCCGGGGCCACCGGGGCGAACCGTACACGTTGGCAACGCGAGACGACGGTCGGCAGCAGTCGAGCCGGATCGGCGCTGGTCAGAATGAAATAGGCAGACGGCGGCGGTTCTTCGATCGTCTTCAGCAGAATCGTCTGGGCGTCCCCGGCCATTTGCTCGGCGCCGGCGATGATCGTGACTTTGGCGCCGCCCTCGACCGCGGTTTTGTTCAACTCGGTGATGAGGGCGCGCACGCGTTCGAGCGTGATGTAGGGACGCTTCTTGAAACGGATGACCGCATACGGGTCAGCGCGTTTGGCCTCCAAGAATGCCGCGGTGTCGTCCTCGGCGGTTTCTTTGGGAACGGGGAAGAGCGCATGCCAGTCGGGGTGTGTGTACGAAAGCACGCGACGACATCCGTCGCATTCGCCGCAGGGGCGACGAGCGACCTCTGTCTGCCGACACAGTAGTGCCTGCGCGACCCACTGGGCGGCGGCCCATTTCCCGACGCCATCCGGACCGACAAACGACTGAGAACGTGCCAGGCGGTCCAACCGCATCGCCTGCCGGAGCGTCCGCTCGGCGGACGTCTGTTGCCAGAAGGGGGCAGTCGGGATCAACGGTGTGGACATTGGTGGGGCGGTGGGTACACAGCACCCACCCGACGAGCGTTGATTGGGAAGTACGGAGCGCCGGCGTGCCGCTCAGCGTTTCATGGAATCCAGGAAGCGCTCGTTGTTCTTGGTCTTCATCATGCGGTCGACCAGGAATTCCATCCCTTCGACCGGATTCATGTCGGAGAGGAACTTCCGCAGTATCCAGATCTTGTTGAGTACGTCCTCGTCCAACAGCAACTCTTCTTTGCGGGTGGAGGAACGGTTCAGATCGATGGCCGGGAAAATGCGCCGGTTCGACAGCCGCCGATCGAGCACCAACTCCATGTTGCCGGTTCCTTTGAACTCCTCGAAGATCACTTCATCCATGCGCGAGCCGGTCTCGATCAGGGCCGTGGCGACGATGGTGAGCGAACCACCCTCCTCGATGTTGCGCGCGGCGCCGAAGAAGCGTTTCGGCCGCTGCAGCGCATTGGCGTCGACCCCACCGGAGAGGATCTTCCCCGAGTGCGGCACGACGGCGTTGTGGGCGCGGGCCAGACGCGTGATCGAGTCGAGCAGAATGACCACGTCCTGTTTATGCTCGACCAGCCGCTTGGCCTTTTCGATCACCATGTCGGCCACCTGCACGTGCCGCTCGGCCGGCTCATCGAAGGTCGAGGAAATGACCTCGCCTTTGACCGAACGCTTCATATCGGTGACTTCTTCCGGACGTTCGTCGATCAGCAGTACCATCAACCTGACATCCGGGTGATTGTTCGTGATCGAGTTGGCGATCTTTTGCAGGATGATGGTCTTGCCCGCCTTGGGCGGGGAGGTGATCAGCCCGCGCTGGCCACGACCGATCGGCGTCAGCAGGTCAATGATGCGCGTGGAGAGATCTTTCGGGTCAACTTCGAGACTGAACTTTGTCTGGGGGTAGAGCGGCGTCAGGTTGTCGAAGAGGATCTTGTGCTTGGCGACGTCCGGGTTCTCGAAATTGACGGCCTCGATCTTCAACAGGGCGAAGTACCGTTCGGTCTCCTTGGGCGGACGCACCTGTCCGGAGATCGTGTCGCCGGTCCGCAGATCGAAGCGCTTGATCTGTGAGGGCGACACATAGATGTCGTCGGGGCCGGGAAGATAGTTGTAGTCCGGTGAACGCAGGAAGCCGTATCCCTCATCGAGAATCTCCAGGACGCCCTCGGCGAAGATGAGGCCGTCCTTTTCGGTGTTGGCTTCGAGAATCTTGAAGATCAACTCCTGCTTGCGCAGTCCCGAGACGCCGGGAATGTCGAGTTTTTCGGCGATGTCCAGAAGCTCAGCGATCGTTTTCGACTTCAGTTCAATTATGTCCATCGACCACCTCCGGGGGGTCGGCGGAACCGCAACGGTTCCTGAGAGGGTTCATTGATTGACTGGTGGAGTCCCGGTCGCAAGACCGGGCTGACAGTGGGCCTAACAGGGGGAGCCGCGCGGGGCCGTCGGGATGCGACTTTCAGTCTTCGGGCAACTCACGGCAGGGCGCATCACCCCAGAGTTTCTCCAGGGCATAGAAGTCACGGGTGCGCGGGAGGAAGATATGCACAACCACATCGATGAAGTCGACCAGGATCCAGCCGGTGCCGCGATACCCCTCAGTCTGCCAGGGCCGGATCTGCTGTTCGCGCAGACGGTCGGTGATGTGGTCGGCGACGGCGCGCGCTTGGACTTCGGCGTCGACCGAGCAGATCACGAAGTAATCCGTGACCGAAGAACGCTTGCGCAAGTCGAGGATGCGCACGGAGAATGCCTTCTTCTCGCGGGCGAGTTTCCCCGCGGTCAAGGCCAGCCGCGCGGACGTTATGGTGTTTCCCTCCTTTGGGTGTGTCGGGTGAAAGACATCGTGCCATTCTAAGGCCTGCGGCCGGCGCTTTGGGGTGCGTCGGTCACGGTCGTGGTCGGGTCCACGGCATTGGATCCCAGGACCAGAGTGAAATCGACTCCCAGATCATTGCTGCGTTGAGAGCCGTCGGCGATTTCCACGGGGCCGACGCCCAGCGCCGAGAGTACGGCGCGCAACTGCTCGGGCGACAGCCGGCGATTGATCACAAACGAGCGTCGAACGTCGGTCCGGTCAAAGTTCCCCATGTCGACGACGTCGAACCGCATGCGGTCGACCTGCAAGCGGCCCACGTGTTCGGCCACCTGCCGGGCCAGATTGGCGCGCCCGCAACCATTCAGTATCTGGGCCCGCACGATGATCGGAGCTTCGCGCACCTCCGGCCGGGAGTATGACAGCCGCGTGGAGAACGAAAAGACGAACACGCAGATGAGCGCGGTCGCCAGAACGATACCGACATCCAAGAGCCGTACCTTCCAACGCGGCGTGGAAGGGGTCGAGCGGTTGCGACGGGGTCGCGACGTGCTTTCCATACGGTATTGAGGGGATAGGGTTTGCCTGCCGGCAGGTCGGCTTCTACCAGGATCGTGGACCAAAGGGGCCCCACCAGGAGTTGGCGCGCCAGATATTGGATCCGCCATACGGCCAGACGACGGCCGGGATCGTTTGGTAGTCAATGGAAAGCAGGAAGTTGTTCGATGGGTGATAGTCGAGTCCGAAGCTCGGGAGAAACTGCCCGGAACCCAGAACCGATCCTCCCGACCGGTCGGAAGCGCCGAACGGCTGATGGGCATACGACAGGCCGACCCGCAACGTCAACGGTTTGAACAAGTCGTACTCGAGCATGTTCGAATACAGCCCGAGCGAACCCGAACTTCCCCCGCCGGAGAAGTAGGAGAGCGAGTAGGATTGGTGCATGCGCAGGCGGCTGGGATCCAACAGTGCGAAGCCCAACGCCTTGGGTGCCCCGGTCAGGTCGCTGACACGAGGAGCGCCGCTGAACGAGGTCGCCCCACTCGATGCCTGGCTGGTTGTGCTTTGGGCCGCAGCACCAACAGCACCGGCCAAGAGCACGATGATAGTCGCCACAATGATGCGCTTCATGCCAACAACCCCAACACTCCCAGATGTCTGAACTCGCAATGTCTGGGAAAAGACCGCCCCTCCGGAGGCTATCATAGCGCCCCTCCCGAGTTTGTCAAGCCCAATTGCGTCCTGCCGGCCCGAACGATACCCTCGAATCGTCGCGGCTGAGCTCCCACACTATTATACTGTCGGCCACCGGCCCCATCGGTCAACCTTGTCTGTCCTCGCAAGTGGTTTACACGCGAGTCGCCTCAATGTTCCGTGAGCAACATATTGATCGACAAGGCGTTAACGAACGGGCTGTCGATGGTCTCGTGTCCGGTCCTCCAGCCCAAGGCTTTTGGGGATCAACGACCGTCGATCCGATCGGACGCTGGCCCTATGGGACCTTCGACCACAGTCTTTCGCTTGGTTGTCACTCATCGCCAGCGGCGAATCCCGCACAGGGACTTGATCATCGAGCCCTCACTGCAGCTCCGGTCAGAAACGTCCGAGTCTTGGCTTCCATGTCCCGTCAGATGTTGATCTTCATGCCCCCGTAGACGATCCGTCCATATACCGGTGCGTAGATGAATGCAGCATCGTCGGTGTGCTTTTCGGGCTGAACGTAGCCGGTCAAGTTGCGAGCTCCCACGTAGACGCTGATGTCCTGTTTCAGCTCCAGTCGGACAGATTTAGCATCTAAAAGTTGATGGTTTGCGTCGGTTCTCCGGGCCAGATTAGGGGACGGAGGACGGATGTATGGACGAGGATCATGGGACGCCGCTG
>JBFMGX010000043.1 GCA_040752595.1 Candidatus Zixiibacteriota bacterium | reverse complement strand
GGCGATCATGGCCTATCTCAACGAAACCAACGACCATCCCAAACCGTTCGTCTGGACCAAAACCGCTGATGAAATCATCCAATCCATCGGACGCTTTTGTATAGAAACTTCTAACTCAGGACACTAGGATCCCCGGTAGATATCTGGCAATCACACCCCATGCTCTGGTGGGATCGATTGCACCCGGATGACTTCGGACGATTCCAGGATTGGCTGCACGACCGCTCCGCCTCTGAGATGGGCCGCGCGATAGAGCATCGCATGCGGACACACGACGGCGCGAGCCGCTGGTTCATAACGCGCGCCGCGAGGCGGGATGGCACCGGCAGTTCAGGACTACTACTGGGTGTCAGTCTGGACGTAACGGAGCTGAAGGAACTCCAGTCGGTGGAACGCGACATCACGGCCCGTAAACTGGCCGAAGAGGAACTGCGTCAGAGCGAGGAGTCCTATCGCCTCCTCTTCGAGCAGAGTCCGGACTTGATGGCGCTCGTCGTGGATGGGGGAATCCGATTCGCCAATGCACGACTGGAGCCGCTCAGCGGTTACACGCTCGACGAAATTCGCGGGCGATCTCCCACGGACTTGTTGATCGCCGATGACCGTACCCGCGCCATGGCGCGTATTCGTGAAGTGCTCGCCGGCGCACCGCCGACTGCGGGTGAGTACCGCATGCTGCGACGGGACGGTACGATCCGCACGGTGGAGGTGTATTCTCAGCGCATCCGCTTTCATGGCGCCGTCGCCTTGGTGGCGGTCATTCGCGACGTCGAAGAACGGCGGCGTACGGAAGAACAGTTGCGGGAAAGCGAGGCCGCCTACCGCACGCTGATCGAAGAGCATCCCGATCTTGTCGTGCTGAGTGTCGACGGCCTGGTTGAATACGCCAACGCGCGACTGTCCGGATTTGGCGGGTACGCCCTGCCCGAGGTGCGCGGACGATCGCTGTTCGACTTCGTCGCGCCGGAAGACTTGGCCCGGGCACGCGAGCGCGCGGCGAAAATCCTGGAAACCGGCGACCCCAGCGCTGCAGAGTATCGACTCCTCCGCAAAGATGGTACGACGATACATGTCGATGTTCGCAGTCAACGTGTCCATCTCCGTGGTCGCACAGGCCTGCTATCGATCATCCGCGACGTCGATGAGCGCCGGCGCGCCGAGGAGGAGCTGCGCGCCAGTGAGGAGGCGTACCGCACTCTGATTGAGGAGATTCCCGGACCGGTGCTGCTGATCGTGGATGGCCGACTTGACTATACAAATCAGGCGTTCCGCCGCATGAGCGGGTACACGCTCGACGAGCTGCGTGGACATTCCCCGATGGAGTTCATATGCCCGGAAGACGCGCCTCGTGCCGCCCAGCGGATGCAGGAAATCCTGGATGGCGCCCCGTCCCATCCGTCTGAGTATCGCGCGATCGCCAGAGATGGAACGCTGCACCCGATCGAAATCCGGACCCAGCGCATACACTACCGCGGCAAGACCGGTCTTCTCTCCATCATCTATGATGTCGCCGAACGCAAGCGCACCGAGGATACCCTGCGCCGCCACAGTGCCGACTTGGAGCAGCTAATTCAGGAGCGCACGGCCCAGATTCGCGAGTTGGAACGGCAACGCGCCGCCAGCGAGAGCACCGCCGCCATCGGACGGATGGCGGCACGCATCGCGCACGAAATCAACAATCCCCTCGCCGGGATCAAGAACTCCTTCCGGCTGATCAAGGATGCCGTCACCCCCGAGCATCCCTACCACTCCTACGTCGCCCTGATCGAACGCGAGATCGGCCGCATCGCCGGCATCGTGCGTCAGATGTTCGACATCTACAGACCGGACCAGGGCACGGCGCAAGAAATCCGGCTCGGATCTCTTCTCGGAGACGTGATCACCTTGCTGGAACCCCGTTGCCAACCCCGCCGGATCGGCATCCGTGTTGGTCCGATGCCAGATGAGGTGATCATCCTACCACCGGGGTACCTCTCACAGGTGCTGTTTAACATCATCCTCAATGCGGTGGAGGCCTCACCGCCGGGTGGCGTTGTCCATATCGGGGCAACGTTCGGGCCCGACGTCGCGACCGTGACCGTGGCCGATCAGGGGTCCGGCATTCCCGAAGACTTGCGGGAACGGGTCTTTGAGCCCTTCTTTACGACAAAGGGGGAAGGCGCTCCGTCCGGCGGTTTGGGACTCGGCCTATCGGTGTCGCGCGGTCTGATGGAGGCGATGGGTGGGACGATACGGTTCGAGAGCCGAATCGGCGCGGGAACGACGTTTTATCTGTCACTGCCCCGACGCGGGCCGCTGAAGGAGGCGGAGAGTGGCTGATGCACCCTGCATTCTGATTGCGGATGACGAGGAGGTCTTCTACGAGTCGACCGCCGATCTGCTGCGCCGGGAGGGGTACGAATGCGACTGCGCCCCGGATGGCCCCACCGCGGCCGCCATGATCCACGGCGACCGCTATGACCTGCTGATCGCCGACATTCGCATGCCCGGCAATCCGGGGCTGGAGCTGGTCGATGAGGTGGCTCGGACGGTTCCGGGGCTGCCGGTCATTCTCGTCACCGGCTACCCCTCCATGCAATCGGCTGTCCAGTCGCTGAACCTTCCGGTGTGGGCCTACCTCTTCAAGCCGCTCGACTTCGACGACCTGCTGCCCCGAGTGCGCGCGGCCGTGCAATACCACCAGCGCTATCGATTGATCCGCCACTCGCAGCGTCGCCTGCACGATTGGCTGGACAACATGGACGTGGTCGAATCGGTGATGCTCAAGTCCACCGGTGATGCCACGCGGGTGCCCGTGAGCGCCTTCGCAGTCCTGACACTGCGCAACATCGGCGCTGCACTGTCCGACCTGCAGCAGATTATCGACTCGCTCACCGAGGCTGCCGGTGACGCCGATGCCTGCCATCTTTTTGATTGTCCCCGTCCCGCCGCACTGCGCGCCGCCCTGAAGGAGACCGTTTCCGTCCTGGAACGAACCAAGCGCTCCTTCAAGTCGCGCGAATTGGGCGAACTCCGAGCGCGGCTCGAGCGGCTGCTCGCGCAGGAGGGCGCGTAGCGATCCCGTCAGACGGTCGTTGTGGCCGGTGTGGCTCAGCCCCGTCGCGCGGCGTAGATCTTGGCCGCGTAGTCCCAATTCACCGCATCCCAGAAGCCGGCGATGAAGCGGGGGCGCTCATTGCGATAGTCGATATAGTACGCGTGCTCCCAGACATCGAGCGTCAGGATCGGCTCCCGATCATGCTTCAGTGGCATGTCGGCATTTGAGAGCGCCATGATCTCCAGCTTTCCGCTCTTGTCCGAGGCCAACCACGCCCACCCCGACCCGAAAAGACCGGCGGCGGCATTGGAGAACGCCTCGTTGAACGCCTTGACACTCCCAAAGTCCCGCTCAATCGCCTTGAGCAGCTCGCCCGTCGGCTGGCCACCGCCCGATGGCGACATACAATTCCAGAAGAAACTATGATTCCACGCCTGCGCGGCGTTGTTGAACACGCCACCGGTGGATTTGATCACCAGATCGCGCAACGGCAATTCCGACTCCGGCTTCCCGTCCACGAGACCGTTGAGCTTCGTGAAATAGGCGGCATGATGCTTCCCGTAATGGAAGCGCATCTGCTCTTCGGAAATAAACGGCTTGAGCGCATCCAGCGCATACGGCAACTCGGGTAACGTGAATGCCATGCGTCCTCCCTCTTCCGGTTCAATTCACTCCTGTTTGCGAAACTCCGCACGCCATCAAGACCGTTGGCGCATCAGGTAATTACGGAATGGAATCGACCTTCGTGGGAACAATCTGTGTGCCACGGGTCTTCAGACCCGTGCAGTCTTTTCCCTCACCCCAACCCTCTCCCAGAGGGAGAGGGAAAAGACCAACCTCTCCCTCCGGGAGAGGTCGATCCGTTCGGAGGACGGATCGGGAATCCCACCCTTAGTACGACTTGCTCACAGAACTACCGGGTTGCTGAAAAAGGGCAACCTTTGTCATTCCGAGTCCCGCCGCTCTTTGGCGGGGCGAGGAATCTGCTTTCCTCCCATCGGAGAAACAGCAGATCCCTCGTCCGCCATGGGCGGACTCAGGATGACAAATGGGCGCAAAGGACCACTCCCATGTGTTCTTCAGCAACCTGCTACGGACAGCAGAAGTTGTCGACCGCCTGCCCGCCGCGGAAGGCGACATTCGTGAACCGTATGATATCCACGACGGACGTGACACCATCGCAGTTCACGTCGGTCCGCTGGTAGGAGCACCCGGGATCGGTCGTCCCTGCGATCCCGCGGAAACCGACGTCGATGGCCCCCACGACGTCGGACACGTCCGTGACGCCATCGGGACTCGGGTCGGCAAATCGCGCTCCGCACATGCAACGCTCGGTCTTCCAACCGAGGATGCTGTCGGCGTAGTATCGGGCCTTGTCCGCTGTCGCCTGAAGACTCGCCTCATCGAGCGTGTCGGACAGCAAGGCGACGACATACCGGGCCGTGTGAATCGGATCGAGCGTCACACCCTTCCCCAGCGTCATGATCGTGTACAGATCGGTGTCCGGCAGCACCGGTGTATTGATGCCGGACATGCCGACCAGCGTCCGGTACATGAATTCGCTGGACGGCCCGCCGCCGGCTTGAATCTCGCTTCCCGGACGTACTTGGGCGCCGACCAGCATGCCCGGTGAGCCGACCAGCATGACGCCGCCGCGATAGCGGGTCGCGGTCCACTGAGGATTCGGCGGTACATGGCCCGTTGTGTCGGTCCCCTGCTGCCAGACAAAATTGCGCGCCGCATCACCGGCGCCATGGTTGTTGGCCCAGTGCTGCACGGTACCATATCGCGCCGCGGGAACAACGTCCAAGTCGACGATCAAGCCGACCACTACGCTGTCGAGACGGACATGACCTTGATATCCCTGGCTATAGACCGTGTATCGCGCCAGGAAGAACTCATCCGAATCCGGATGCTGGGGCGCGACCCACTCGGCCGTGATTCCGATCAGGGAGTCACTGGTGCTCATCTTCGCGGTCGCGGTGGCGTACCCGTGTCCGGTCGAATACGCATCCGTGTTGTAAACCAGATCACCCTGGGCACGAAAACCGAATTGCCCCGGGTCGTTGCGGTCGTAGAACCGATGGAAGACAACTGTATCGCCGACCGGTTGCGTCCCATGCGCGATCAATAGCGAGGCATCAAAGATCGAGCTGCTTGAGTCAATGTGCCGGAACAGCCCGCCCTCATCTTCTTGGGCACCAAAACGCGCGTTGCTGCGAACATCCAAGTCGAGACACCAATCAACCCCATTCACCCCTGTCCGGAAACCGCCGATCACTTCTTGCGGACAGTAGAACTCGTCGACGACAAAGAAGTCGATGGGGAACACCTGCGGGCTGGGATGGACCGGGTCATTGTGCGTGATAGTGATCCGGCCCTGGTAGAGCCCTTCAGTCGTGATCCCCGTCGCGTCCATATGGACCGTTATCGACTTCTCAGGATCACCCGACGCTATCGTATACTCACCGCTCTCAGAGAGAATCAGCCATCCGGTCGGACCATTCAACTCTTCAACAGTGATCGTCCCCGTCATTGCCGCAGTACCGATGTTCGTGATCGTCAACGTCTCATCGTTGAATCCGCCCGGTGGCGCGTGGTACTCACATTCCGGAATAGAAGTGAGCGTGGCGGCGAAGTTGGCTGCGAGCGCAGGGCAGACATACGGCGCATCGGTCGTGCCGCCCGGCAATCGCAGGTACATGGCGCGGTTGATCTGCCAGGTTCCTTCGCCCTGCGGAATGCCCCCGGCGTCATTGTCTTCGATGAGGAAGACGTCGATGTCGTTAACATGGGGGCCGATCGTCGCCCAATGCTCCGACCGGCAGACCGAATCGGGGCGTGGCGGCAGTGTGCCGCCCGGCGGAGTTGCCCCGGGATTGCACCCCGGCGTCTTGGTGTTCGTGATGTTCACCGCCGGCGACCAAGTATGCCCGCCGGAATTCGAGACCGTCAGATACAACTCGCCATTGTAGTAATCCAGGGCCGAGGCGTCATTCTGCGACGCCTCATCCCAGCCGCCGAACTGTGTGTACACGACATAGACGTAGTTCTTGTTTGACTGCAAACCGCCCTGACACAAAGTCCCGCCGCTGCCGATCCCCATCGTCATCTTCGCCAGATGCAGATTGAAGGCGCCCGTGGAATGCAGGTTCTCCCAATAGCCAAACGCAACCGGGCGTATCTCGCCGAGCGAATCGCTCCAGTGACGGATGGCAATGTCGTGGCTCGTGTTGGCAACTCGCTGTTCATCCCAGATGATGTGCAGGTACCCGGAGTTGTCGTATCGCGTCGAGGTGTGCCCCCACGCCTGCGGACCGTTCGGATCGTTGTAATTGGTGATGATGTTCTTGTTGGCTGCACCCAGCTCCGCGCCGCTGATCCACCCCGCCCCTTCGGTGTGCGATTCGTAGTAGCAAACGTTGAGATTCCCGCTGGAGAACTCGCGGTCGGTGGTCAGCGTAATGGCACACTTCTCGGAATTCGGATCGGCCGCCAGCGTGTACGACAACTGGAAGATCGAATCGATCGCCACGGGGCCCTGCCAGACCTGCCCATCCAAGCGCCAGTAGACGATCCGGTCTGCAGGGTCCTCATTGGCCCCATGTGAGATCACGTGATAGACATCCGGCGTCGGATCGGCATTCCACTGCACCGTCCCCCGCGGCCAGAGCACTTCACCGAAGACCGGCGTGCTTGTCAACTCATCGGCGATGTGGAGCGCCGACCCCGGCGTAGGGTAGTACAGATGCCACGATGTATATGGAATCCCCGCCTCAGCACGTTGGTGAAGGAACTCATGGAAGCAGTTCTGATCGTCCACATCTCCGTTGCCATATCCACCACGTGTGTAGACATCCCCCCACCCGCAGACGCCATTATAGGGCTGATTGAAGCCTACGCCGAATCGATAGGAGCTGTAACACACGAATCGATCAGCATCCTCTATCGATAGGGGAATGTGCGTCCAACCCGTCCACGTGAAGTGCACAATATCTGCACCCGCCACACGCGCTGTCTGGTACCCTTGCGACAGATTATGTTGGTAATCATAGCTTGTCGACGCAAATGCCAGGGACCCCACCGGATCGGGCGGCGGCATCCCGGCCGTTGTGAACGCCGGATTGACCCGCAGACCACCGTCGTCGACCGCCGCCGACTTGCGCTCCGCCCACGGATTGACCCCGCCTCCATCCACGCGGAATCCCGCATGCGCATTCGTCTCCCGACGCGCCCGTTCCGAAAGCGTCGCCTTCGCCAACCGCCGCTTGAGATTTTGGACAGCGGTCCTCTCCCGTGCTGCCGACCAAGCCGACACGCCGATAAAGCCGCAAGCAACGATGACACACAAAGTTACCGCGGCCCTGCCGAACCTACGCCAAGTGTCCATCGATCAGACTCCCGGGGTCCTATAGCCCCCACAAGGCATCCCGCTCGTTCCGAGCACCCGCTCCTGTTTCGATCATCCGCCCGACGTGAGGGGCTTCGGGCCTTGTGAATTCCTGATACAAATGTAACGGGGAAAATGCAGGTGTCAAGGGCAAAGCTCCGGGGGACCCGTAGAGGCAGGTCTGAGGCGCCTGTTGAGAAAGATCCCAATGCCACAGTTGTGCGGTCGGGTGCCCACACCCGACCGTTGGTACCTTGTCACTTGCGCCGGGTGTGGGCACCCGGCGCCGCAATAGGAGAGATCCTTCAACATACCTCTGAGACCTGCCCGCAAGGGGTCGATCTCGGAACGACCCTACGAATAGGTCTTCCATTCGCGGGCAAGGGGCGGAGGCCCCTTGTCCTCGAATCGTATCCCTTACGCGAAGATTCGGCGTGGCCGCGATCTCTGATCGCGGTCCGGCCATGCCGGACGACAACACCGCGATCGAAGATCGCGGGCACGCGCTTCCGAGCGGGACTCACCGCCCCGTCGGGTCCGGGACCGGGTCCTTGATCCCGGCGAGCGTGCGCGCCAGCTCGGCCGACTTGTCCCACTCGCCGCGCGAACGGATCACCAGCTTGGCCCCGTCGGGCGAGCCGCCGCCGTGCATGCATCCCGGCACACCGGCGCCGATCGTCAGCCACTCGACCAGTCGCGCCGCACGGGCGCGCGATTCACCGTCGATGGCGGCACCCAGATAGTGCTTCAAGCTCTCGCCGTATTCTGCATTCTCCAGATCGACGGTCGACGGTATGCACCCGGTCTCGCCGATGCCGCCGGCGATCTCCTGCGCCAGACGCGAGGTTTCATAGGGAAGCGTCGCCACATGGGTCTTGTTGACGTTGGCCAAAAGCGGATCGGGAATCCAGACCCCCGACGGATGCGCCTTGCCCAACACCGCCGCAGCGATACCGACACCGAAGGTCGTCTCGTTGTTGATCTGCATCTGGACCAGTTTGTCCTTGAAGACCTTCTCCGACAAACCATTGGCGCGCGCCATCAGGATCGCCGCGCCGATCTTGACGTCCCCCTGCCCCGCCACGCACGAGCCGATCGCCGCCCGGTACGGCATGATGAAGTTCATCACCGCCCGCAGCGCCGCGCCGGTCTCGCCATTGATGAAGATGCGCTCGTTGGGCACGAACACATCCTCGAACAGCAAATACCCTTGCGTAATACCGCCGGTATTGACGGGGATATCAAATCCCGCCTCCGCCTCGCGCGAATCCGATGGCCGCCGTGCCTCCACGACGGTCAGGCCTTTGATGTCGCGGGGGACAGCGAAGGAGATCGACCAGTCCTCCTCGCCTTCTTTGCAGGCCGAGCCGGGGAGAACGAATACCTCTTCGGCCGCCGCGGCACCGGCGATCATAATCTTGGCGCCGCGCACGACCACGCCATCGGCACGCCGTTCGACCACACGCAGGTACATATCCGGCGCGGCCTGCTGGGACGGCGACTTGGTCCGGTCCCCTTTGGGGTCGGTCAGCGCCCCGCAACAGGTGATGTCGCGCCGCTGCGCGTCGGTCAGCCATGCCTTCAGGCGGGCGTGATACTGCGTGCCCTGCTTCTGGTCGATCTCATAGGTCGTCGCCCACATCGCATTGAGCGCGTTGCCTCCGACACACCGTCCACCGGTGCAGGTCCCCGTGGTCTGGAACGCCCACCGTTTCATCTTGCAGACTGCAATCAGGTCCTCGGCTGAGCGGATCAACGACAGATACCGGGAGGCCGGTCCGTCGATCAGGTCCGAATGCGTGGTGACCAAATCCCGCGTCTGGGGATCATGCGCGGCCGCGAAGAGACGGGAATGCCCGGCAATCGAGCGTCGCGTCGCCGGATGAGTGGTGACATCATCGATCCGCTCGCCAAACTTGTGGACGTTCGGTCGCATCGCTTTCAGCGCGGCCATGTACTGTTCCGGTATGCGCAGTGCCATATCGATCTCCTTGGTTGGTCGTGCGGATCAGCGCCTCATTCCCGGCCCCTGCAATAACGTACGGCACGGAGAAGCTGCACCGCCCTGCGAAAGTAGGGATTTTGACAAGAATGAAACGGTCGCCAGACGAAGTAACCTCTCCCCCCGGGAGAGGTCGCCCGCCGAAGGCGGGCGGGTGAGGGAAGCGCTCCGAGGAATCTGCGGCGTTTCCTATGGCAACCTGAACCGCCAACCGCAGAACCAACTGTCCGGATGCGGATCAGGCGGACAGCCGAGACACTCGGTGCGGATGCGCGGATCGATTGCGCTCGCGAACGTCGTGTACTCAATCATGCCCCCCGACTTGCAGGGGTAGTCGGCGAGCCCCTTGCGCTTGCGCGCCGATTGCACGCGGCAGTCGTTCATGTGCAGAACCAACGTCCCGGAGTCGGGACGTTCGATCGTGTACTTGTTGATGTGCGCGTACAGCCGATGTCGCAGCGCCTGGTCCAGAGCATCCAAGCCGCCCTGATCGGGCAGACCATGCATCTGTTTGATCCGTGCCGCCTCGAACGGCGAGAAGTGCTCCCAGGCGGCGTTGTTGCACTCCTGCGCCTTCGCCAGACCGGAATGCCTCTCCACCGCCTGAAACCACAAGCCATCGCAAGCCAGCCAGTTCACCGACATCGCGGTCCGCAAGGCCTCCAGTTCCGCCTGCTTCAACCCACTCAGCGCCTCCGGGATCCCGTCGGAAACCAACGTGCCGGCTGTCTGTCCGATGCGCCCGGTCGCCAGCTTGAACCACTGATCCCACACCGTGGACTCCAGAGCTATGCACGCCTCCGGACCGAGCCGTCGCTCGGTCTCCTTCCACCACAGCGCGTAGTGGATCATCGTACGGTGGAGTGCTTCGATGATGAGTCGGACCAGTTCATCGCCCGATCTGGTTTCGCTGCTGGTGATGTTGTTGTCTTCCGGCATGCGATCCTCTCTGTGAGCACATTCCAACCCAAGCAGGCCCAAGATAGCGGCATGCCGGAGGATTGTCGCGGGGAATCGAGAGGGAGATTGGATGTGACACAGACCACCTGGCAGAGCGAATCCGAGAATCGTTCGGGAGGGCGAGGCTCCCGCCGAGCCGTCTTTGACAGGCTGCCATGACCCCGGCTCAGCAGGAGCTTCGCCCTCCCGAAAAACGTGGAGGCGTGATCCTGTCAGCGAGGTTCTGGGGCAGCGGCCCGTCAGACCGTCACACCGACCAACTGCAGCCCGTGGGCTTCTTCGATCTCTTTCGGCGTGCCGCACGACGGACAGACGAACAGATGTCCGATCAGATCATCGGCGTGGACGGTCTCGGTATGCCCGCAGGCAACGCAAGTGTGCTCCACAGTGTATTCGTCCACGACAATCTCGACCCCTGCCAGCGGCGTCTGGTCCGACAGCATAACCAGCGCCTGCCGCAGCGGCTCTTCCTTGAAGGTGCTGCCGCACCGCACGTGGATAGCCTTTACGCTGGTCACGCCTTGCCTCGCCAGTTCTACAAGGAGCTTCTCGACCAGTTGCTGAACGACGGAGTATTCATGCATGGACGATGTCCCTCTGGAACATAATCCGCGATGCCTCCAGGACAACGGCGCACCGATGCCGTCACTACCCGGGAAGGACACACTGTCGGGGACCGTATCACCGGCGATCCCAACCGTCAGGATACGGGCGTCCGCCGCCAAATCCAACTGAAGTTGGAGGGTGTCATCGTGCTGCAGCGGCCCCGCCACCGACTGGCAGGTTGCATCCGCCGGACCATCTGTGCCTGTCGGCCGTCAGGCGACCGTCGGGTCCGTACTGACCGTCGCGGATTTCAACTCCCGGCCCCGCCAGAGCAGATAGATGGCGGGATAGACGAGGAGTTCCATCAGGAAACTCGTGAACAGGCCACCGACCATGGGCGCAGCAACACGCTTCATCATGTCGGCACCGGTACCGGCGCTCCACATGATCGGCATCAGACCCATGGCCGCCGCCATCACCGTCATCATCTTCGGGCGGATGCGCTTCACGGCGCCATGGATGATCGCCTCGTGCAGGTCGGCGAGCGTGCGGAGCCTGCCGCTGCGCCGATATTCGTCATGGCTCAGGTCGAGGAACAGGAGCATGAAGATGCCGGTCTCGGCATCCAGACCGGCCAAGGCAATCATGCCGACCCACACCGCAATCGAGACATTGTAATTCAAGACATACAAGAACCAGACGGCGCCGACGAGGCTGAATGGCACCGCCAGCATAACGATCAGTACTTTCGTCGTGGACCTCGTGTTCGCATACAGCAACAGAAAGATCAGCAAGATGGTGATCGGCAGGACGATGTTGAGGCGCTCGCGCACGCGCTGCATGTTCTCGTATTGGCCGCTCCAGACCAGCGAGTAGCCGGTGGGCAGTTTGAGGTGATCCGCAACAGCGCGTTTCGCGTCGGCCACATAGCCGCCGATGTCGCGTCCGGCGATGTCCACATACACGTAGCCGGCCAGCATGCCGTTCTCATCGCGGATCATCGCGGGGCCGTTGACCAACTCAATGTCCGCCAGTTCGCCGATGGGGACGTGTACGGGCGTGGCGCCCCGCATTGCGGCATCGCCGGTCGTCATCCCGCCGCTGCCATTCCCGACACCGGAGCCGGCACGGGCCGTGACCAGCACGCGGCGCAACTGGTCGAGGTCGGAACGGAGGTCCCGCGGGTATCTCAAATTGACCGAGTAGCGCTCCCGGCCTTCGATCGTGGTGGTTATGGTCTCCCCACCGATCGCGCTCATGATGACACCGTGCAGATCGTCGATGGTCAGGCCATAGCGGGCCAGTTGGTCACGTCTCGGGACAAAGTCCACAAAATACCCGCCGCCGGCGCGCTCTGCGAACACGCTCCGGGTTCCGGGGATCTGTCGCACGATCGTTTCCAGTTGTTCTCCGATGCGCTGGATCTTTTCCAGATCGGCCCCGAAGATCTTGATGCCGATCGGCGTCCGGACCCCGGTGGACAGCATGTCGATACGCCCTTTGATCGGCATCGTCCACGCGTTCACGTTTCCCGGTATCTGTAGCGCGCGGTCCATGTCCGCGATCAGTTCTTCATAGGAGATGTGCTCCGGCCAGAGATGGCCGAGCACGGCGCGGAGTGGCTTGGGCCAACCGCTGAAGAACCGTTCCTTGCGCCGCCATTGCTCCTTCGGCTTGAGCATGACGGTGGTCTCCATCATCGAGAACGGCGCCGGGTCGGTGGAGGTCTCGGCGCGGCCCGCCTTACCCCAGACCCTGACCACCTCAGGGAATGATCTCAGAATCCTGTCCTCGGTCTGCATCAGGCGCTGGGCCTCGGTGACGGAGATTCCCGGCAGGGTGGTGGGCATGTAGAGAATCACGCCCTCATTGAGCGGAGGCATGAACTCGTGGCCGAGTTGCACGTACACCGGCACGGTGGTCGCCACCACCAACACAGCCAGTATGATTACCGTCTTGGGGTGGCGCAGCACCCACCGGCACGGCGGCTCGTAGATCGCAAACAGTATGCGGCTGACCGGGTGTTTTTCCTCGGGATAGTATCGGCCGACGGCGAATGTACTCGTGATCCTCGCCAGCCAGCGCGGGCGGAAGGTGAAGTCGTCCATTCGCGCAAAGAGCATGCGCACCGCCGGATCGAGCGTCACCGCCAGCAGGGCTGCCAGGGCAATGGCCAGAGTCTTCGTATAGGCCAGTGGCTTGAACAGCCGGCCCTCCTGATCCACCAGCGTGAAGACCGGGAGGAACGAGACGGCAATGACCAACAGCGAGAAGAAGACGCTCGGTCCGACCTCCTGGAGGGCTTCGAGGCGGACCTTGTGAAAGTCGCCCTTACTACCCTCCTCCCGCCACCGTTCGAGCTTCTTGTAGGCGTTCTCGACCTCAACGATCGCCCCGTCGACGAGCACGCCGATCGAGATCGCCACGCCGGCCAGACTCATGATGTTCGATGTGATGCCCATGTAGTACATCGGGATGAAACACAGCACGACCGAGATCGGGATGGTGATGATCGGCACGATGGCCGAGGGGATGTGCCAGAGGAAGAACAGGATCACCAGACTGACGATGATCATCTCCACGATCAGCTCATGCTTGAGGTTCTCGATCGACTCGTGAATCAACTCCGATCGGTCATAGGTGGGGACGATGCGCACACCTTCGGGCAACGAAGGTTCGAGCTCGGCCAGCTTCGCTTTCACACGCGCGATGACGTTGAGCGCATTCTCGCCGTGGCGCATGACCACGATGGCCCCGACCGCGTCGCCGTCGCCGTCCAAGTCGGCAACGCCGCGTCGGATCTGCGGTCCCAAGGCGACGGTCGCGACATCGCGCAGCAACACAGGCGTACCGCCTGCACCGGTCTTGACGACGACTTGTTCCAATGCCTCCGGGCTTTGGATGTAGCCCCGGGCGCGCACCATGAACTCCTTGCCGCTCCACTCAATGAGACGGCCGCCGACTTCGTTGTTCGAGCGCCGGATCGCCTCGGTGAGTTCCATGATGCTGAGGCCGTAGTTTTGCAGTCGACCGGGGTCAATCGTGACCTGGTACTGCTTCTGAAAGCCGCCGATCCCGGCCACTTCCGCCACGCCCGGCACACTCTGCAGCGCATAACGCAGATTCCAATCCTGATAGCTGCGCAACTCGGCCAGACTGTGCCGCCCCGACGAATCGACGAGCGCGTATTGAAACACCCACCCCACGCCGGTCGCATCCGGGCCGAGTTCCGGATTGACGCCGGCCGGCAACGAGCCCGTGATCTTCTGCAGGTACTCGACGACACGGCTGCGCGCCCAGTAGATGTCGGTGCCGTCCTGAAAGATGACATACACATAGCTGAAGCCGAAATCGCTGAACCCGCGGATGGCCTTTACCTTGGGCGCCCCCAGAAGCACCGTGATGATCGGGTAGGTAACCTGGTCCTCGATGATATCCGGGCTGCGGTCCCAGCGCGTGTACACGATCACCTGTGTATCCGACAAATCGGGGATCGCGTCCAACCGCATGTGGCTCATCGTGTAGAACGCGTAGGCCACCGCCGCCGCCGTGAGCATGATCACCAGCACGCGGTTGGCGGCCGCAAACGCGATCCACTTCTTGATCCAGGTGCCGTCTGATGTCGATGAACCGTGCATGGCCGGATGCGTCAGTGTCAGTGTTCTGAGTGTTCGCCGGGGGCGGATAGGGTGCTTCCATTGCCGCTGCTCATCGCGTCCAGCGCGGCCTTCAAGTTCGATTCGCTGTCGACAAGGAAATTGGCCGACACAACAACCTGATCCCCCGCCCGCAGACCAGAAATCAACTCGTACCAATCACCGCTGCGTGTCCCGACCGTAATCGCGGTCGGGACGAGGCGACCATCGCCACCGTCCTTGAACGCATAGGCGCCCCGACCGCTGAACATCACGGCAGAAGACGGAACGCTGAGTTTCTCACCCAGTCGATAGAAGAGCCGCGCATCACCGTACATCCCGGGCTTGAGCAACCTGGACGGATTGGGGATCTCCAGACGGGCGCGCAATGTACGGGTCTCGGAATCGACCGTCGGCGAGACGAAGATGACTGTGCCATCAAACGACTTGCCCGGCCAATACGGTAGTGACAGTTCCAGCGGCATGCCGACCTGCACGTAGGGCAGATCGGAGGCGTAGATGTCGGCGTCCCCCCAGACAACCGAGAGATCAGCGATTCTCATCAGCGACTCGTTGGGCATGACCTGATGGCCGGCGACGACGTTCTTCTCGATCACGACGCCGCTGGCCGGCGCAAAGAGCGTCATGGTGCGTTCGACAACACCGGTCCGCTCCAACTCCTGAACTTGCGCGCCGCTGATGTCCCACAACTGGAACCGTTTCCGTGTCGCGGCCAGCACGGCATCACCGGCGGGCGTGCCCTTGGCTTTCAGCGCGATCAGGTACTCCTCCTGTGCCGACACCAATTCCGGGCTGTAGAGAGTCAAGAGCGGGTCGCCTTTGCCGACCTCCTGGCCGGTGACTGCGACAAACAACTTGTCGACCCAGCCCTCGACCTTGACCGTGACATCATGCAAACGCGTCTCGTCGGCCACGATCTGTGCCGACGAACGCACGTCGCGTTCCAGCATCCGCTTTTCCACCGTCCCGAGCTTCAAGCCCATGACCTGACGCACTTCGGGCGTGATCGAGACGGCCGCGAGCCCGGGCACGCTGGACGATTCACCCCCCTCTGTGACCTCAAAGGGTACCATCTCCATCCCCATCGCGTCCTTGCCGGGATGGTCGCTCACTTCGTCGGGGTTCATGGTCGAGCGATACATCGTCTTCTTCTTCGGAGGCGCGTTCTGTCCGAACGACCCGGCATCGTCCATCGGCACGAGCGACATCATGCAGACCGGGCATTCCCCTGGCTGATCGGAGATGATCGTCGGATGCATCGGACAGTGGTACTGTACGGCGTGTGATTCAGAAGTCGCCTCGGTCTTCATCGGCGCCAGCTTCATCCCGCAGATCGGGCAATCGCCCGGCTGGTCGGACACCACGGTCGGGTGCATGGGGCAGTGATACTGTGTAACGTCGCCTGTGCCGCCGGAGCCGATCGGGGCCAGGCCGCGGCCGATGAGAAACGCCGCCGCAATCAGCAGGAGCACGATCGTGACCCACACAAACCGCTGACGGCCGCGATGCAGTGACCCCGGGTATTCCTTTCCTGTCAAGTCCGACCGGGCTTCGGCATCGCCATCGTATTCATTGGGAACAGACGTCACGGCTTCTTCTCCCGATCATCGTGTTCTGGTCGCGCGGACAGCGGGCAGCAGATCCGCATCGGTCGTGTACCGTTCGGCTTCCGCGGCGGTTCGCGCCAGCTCATTGGCGATCTTCTGGGCCATGATCCGGTCGCGGTAGATCGCCGTCGCATAGCTCAATAGAGCGATGAACGGCGTGCGATCCACGCTGTAACCCGCAAAAGCGCTCTCATAGGCTTCCTGTGCCGCGGGAATGATGCGCTCATTGTATAGGGACAGACTCGCGGCCAGCCGGACCGCCCTTCGGTGCAGCGTGCGCAGTGTGGCCTCAGTCTCACGCCACAACTGTGCCGCGTCGGCGTCGACGCTCCGTTGCATCGCCAGCATGGCACGCGCCATCTGTCCCTGCTGTCGACCGGCGAATACCGGCAATGAGAGAGTTGCCTGTACACCCACCACGTCGCGGCGTTCACTGGGCGTATCCTGTCGCAAGCCATAGGTGGCTTGCAGATTCAGCATCGGCCACTGCATGCGGCGGGCGGCCGCCGCAGAAAGACCGTATCCCTCCGCCTGATGCTCCAGTCTCCGCAGCGGCGGATAATGTGCCATTGCCGCCGCCAGCCAAGGCGCCACGCTGTCAGGCACGATTGGCATCGGCGGATCGGCCAACGCCGGTGCCGGGCTGGCCGAATCGACGCCGCGCAGTGCATTCAAGTTGTATGAGGCCTCGTCGATCGTCTGCTCGGCCGCGAGAATCTCCGCTCCCAACCGCGCGACGTCGGCCTCGGCGGCGGCGACATCCTCCTGATTGGCCAGTCCGGTAGTCAGCTTCGCGCGCGCCGCCAGGGCGACCTGTTCCAGCAACGCGTGCTGTCCGCGCAGATCGGCGAGCGTGAGACGGCGATAGTAGAGGTCGAAGTACGCCGACTTCGCCGCCGTGATCAGGTCGAGCTGCACCTGGCGACGGTCCTCGCCCGCGACGGCGGCATCGGCGGCGGCGGCTTTGGCTTGCAAACCCTTCTGCCCGGCATAGGGAATGCTCTGGCTGAGGCCGAGCATCTCCATCGTCATCCCGTCTTCACGGAAGTCGAATGAGGTGGGCAGATTGGCCACACCCACCATCAGCATGGGATCGTCCCATGCCCCCGCGGGACCGATGCGTGCCTTGGCCGCCTCCTCCATGTAGCGCACCGCCAATGCCCGATCGTTGTGGCGGAGGGCCTGAGCGACCACAGTGTCGAGCAATAGTACCCCGGACGGGGAAGTCCCACCCGAATCCGGAGCGGCGGATCCTGCCTGTGCTCGCAGCGATGCCGCAGAGATGGCGAACGCCACCGCAACGACGGCGACCATGGGAATAGGGCGCGTCACTACTCCTCTCCCTCACCTTCGTCCTTGACCCCGGCCGGGAGTTGCCCGTGTGCAGCCAGCAACGCCAGACTGCGCTCGATCCAGGCGTCGATCGCCTGTGCCTCCGCCGCGTTCGGCTTGGCGTTCCAATGAAAGAGCCGGTAGCCCAAGGGCGGCATGTCGCCGCTGTCGATCTCCTCACGGATGGCGCTCAAGTCATCCGCCGGTGTCCCGTGCCCCTGGAAGGGAAAGCCGTTGGTCATGTCAAGATGTCGACGCGCCTGCCGGATGTCGCCGTCGATCTGCCCCTTGACGATGGGGAGCCGATAATACCAGGGATAGTGTGTCTTGGTGCTGTGACAATCGAAGCACCCGCGTTCGAAGATCGGTCGGACGTCGGCGAAACCTGTTTGAATCGCTGAGTACACGGAGTCCAATCCGCTCTCAACCGCCGAGCCGGTGGGGGAATCGATGGCCGCGGTGTCTGCGGCGACCCGGCCCGACTCACGAGTCTGCGCCAGGACCGCTGCCGACAGCGCCGCGCTGATGAGAAGAACAGAAAGCATCCGGCGGGAGTTGCCCTCTACGAAGGTCCACCGCCAGTCTGGTGTCCGTTTGCCCATGAATCGTCTGTCCCTTTCCTGCTCCACACTCCGGTCTCGGCGTGAGGAAGCAACTGCCGTGCCTGATTGAACTCGTTCAAGCTGCGGCGCCAGCGGCGACGCAACCCGTTGTCCTGATTGATGAGAATGAAGACGAAGCGATCCGACTACAAGCGACTTCCGGGTGGGATCACGGAATCTGATTGATTTGGGCTACCAGTGCTCGATTTGCATCACAAAGAAGATCGAGGCATCCACGATCCGCCTCTTGGTCTGGTCTGTCCCAGCCCGAAGGGAGTGACCTTTCCTTGGTGTGTCACCGGAGGAGTCCGAGCCACTCGTCACTTGATCATCAGAGCTCGGCCGGTGAGTGGAGATTCCACCCACCGGCCGCCAGTGTCGAAAGATGTGGTCTGTGCAATCGCCTCAATCGATCAGGTCAATTCCCAATACACATCCAGACACGTGTGAGTCGCGTCGTTCCCGGCATGAAAGCGCGCCCGGACCCGATCGCCGATCTTGATCGGCTTGCGGTTGACCAGGTACCCTTTCACGATGGAACAGACGCCATCCAGCTTGACATCGATCTGGTAGTATGGGCACTCGATTTCCAATCCGGTGCCGCCGCGTTCGACGTAGGTGTATGCATAGATGTAGCCCTTGGGATCCTTGACTTCCTCCCAGACCATCGGCTGGTGGCAGTCGGGGCAATCGGCACGCGGCGGAATCCAGAGTTCGCCTTTGCCCTTGTAGATCGGGCAACGCGGATTGGTGCATTTGGTCCCCAACAGCTTCCCTTCGGTGAGACCTTTGAAATAGGGCGTCAGCAGGCCGTACGTGTGAAGATGCGTTCCCTCTTTGCCGAAACGCGGAAAGTGCAGAATCCAGGCATCACCTTTGACGGTGATTTCGGATGGAGTGGTCTTCAGGGCAACACGGTCGCTCATCATACACCTCCTACCAGGCCTTTTCGAGAACGGCACAGGTGACATGGCTGCCGACACCGGCGTGGGAGATCGCCAACCCACGCCGCGGATCCTTGACTTGCAGACTCTGCCAGTCGGACGGCTTGGTTTTGCCGTAGCGCTCCCAGAGCTTGGGATCGCCATGGAACTTGTCATACTTTCCCTGCAACTGCCAGAGGACCTCATCGGCCTGGAAGATGCCGGTGGCGCCGACCGCATGCATGGTACCCAAAAGCCCCCCGGAGAGATTGGCGGGGCATTTGCCCGGCTGGCCCGTGTGCGGGTTGGTGTGGTAGCACTCGCCGGAGCGAACGTACTCCTGCTCTTCGCCATAGAGCGTCAAGCCCACGTCGCCATATGTCTGCAGGTCGGAAATCGTGAAAGCATCATGCGTTTCCACCAGGTCGAGATCCTCAACCGGAACATGGATGCCCGCCATGCGGTAGACGAGATAGGCCGCCATGCGTGTGGCGCCGAAGCTCTCGAACCCCGGCCAGCGCCCGTCTTGCTTCTCCATCTCCGCGTACAGTTTCTTGTATCCGGCCTCGGTTTCATTCGGCAACAGGGGAATCCGCATCGGGCGACGGTCGCCGGTTCGCAGCGTGTGCGACCCGCCGGCGATGTAGAGCCGCACCGGCTTGTCGGTGAACTTGTACGCCAGCTCCTCCGAGCACAGAAGCGTGCAGGCCGAGCCGACGCTCATGGCGCAGCACTCCAGGAAACGCAAGGGATCGGACACGATGTCGCCGTTCAACACCTCGTCGACCGTGTGCCGCCCCGGCTGTTGCGAGTACGGTGAATAGCAGGCGTACAGACGGTTCTTGACGGCGATGGCGGCGCGAAGGCGTTCATCGACGTTGTACATTTCCTGGAATCGCCGCGCCATCGGGGCATAGTAACTGGCATAGTTACGAGCCAGCCGCGTCTCGAAGTCCTTGCAGGCGGCCGAGGCGATGTAGTAGTTCCCGGTCCACGTGATCACCTCATCCATCCGCTCCCAGCCGAGGACCAACGTGCAGTCGGACAGTCCGCTGGCGATGGTCGTGGCACCCATCAGCAAAGTCGAGCCGCCGGTCGCGCCGCCGGTCTTGATGCCGACGTTGCCGAGCGGATCCAACCCGATGTAATCATGAACCTTGGCCTCGCAGAGTAACTGGTCCTGGAAATGATCGGCAAACTCCCCGTAGCAGGCGAAGTTGATGTGGCCCTTGACCTCCAGGGGATCGACCTTGAGATCGTTTTCCTCCAGCATCATGCGGAAGGCCATCATGCAGAGCTCTTCCAGCTTCTTCTCCGGATACCGTTTGCGGAAGTCGCTCATCCCGGCGGCGACCATGTAGACCGGGCGGGTCCATTTGGGGATGCGCAGATTTCCCGGTGCGAATTCAATCATGTTCTCCTCCTTATGCCGAACACCGCGTGCATGTCGTCTGGGTGGTCGGATCGCCCCGCCAAGCTACCGTACCGACACACGGAATTCCAGCAGATTCGGCGCGATGTGAACAACGGCACAAAGAAGCCGGCGATCTCAACGGCCGTGACCCGCGCAGTCGGCGTACGGGGTCGATCCCGACGGCAAAAGGCTCAGGCGCTGATGTCGATAACTGATTATGCAGGTTTGCATCGGACCGCTTGGACCGTCCGGGGCGGCCGATGCAAAGGCACGCGTATGAATCAGCCGACCTATCCGCGTATCGGTGACCTCCTGGCGGCACGAGGCCTGATCACTCCCGAGCAACTCTCGGAGGCCTTGGAGGAACAGAAACGGACCGGCCGTCGTCTCGGCGACATCCTGGTGGCGCAGGGGCGGATTTCCTCGACCGACCTCGTCGACATCCTCAGCGAGCGTTTGGGTCTCCCCAAGATCACGATTCGAGGTCTCACGGCCGACCCGGAGGTCGTCAATATCATTCCCCTGCCGACGGCCAAGCGTCACCGGGTCGTACCGCTCTTCAAGATCAAGAATCGACTCACCGTGGCCATGGCCGACCCGCTCGACATGGTGGCCATCGACGAAGTCCGCTATAAGACCGGGCTTTTGGTCAATCGCGTGGTGGCGACGCCGGAGGACATCGACGCCGCCATCGCTCAGTTCTACACAGTGGCCGACAGCGTCGAGCGCGTGATCAGCGATATGCCCGCATCCGGCGGCGGGCGGGGCACTCCGATCACGGCGGAGGATGCGCCGATCGTACGGTTGGTCGAGGTGCTGTTGTCCGAGGCGATCAAGCAGAAGACCTCCGATCTGCACATCGAGCCGGCAGAAGGGCTCTTGCGCGTCCGCTTCCGCGTCGACGGGGTGCTGCGCGAGGAGGCCCAGCCCCCGGCCAATCTGCACCCGGCAATCGTGTCACGCATCAAGGTCCTGGCGGGCATGGACGTATCCGAAAAACGCATCCCCCAGGATGGGCGGTTCGCCATGACCGTAGGTAACCAGACGGTCGATCTGCGTGTCTCGACCATCCCCACAGTCCACGGGGAGAAGGTTGTCGTGCGTGTCCTCGGGCGTCATGGCATCGAGTTGACACTGGAGAGTCTGGGGCTGTCGGGGGGACAGTTGGAACTGCTGCGCTCGGAGATCCACGCCACGGAGGGGATGATCCTGATCAGTGGGCCGACCTCATCGGGAAAGACAACGACCCTCTACGCCGCGCTCAAAGAGATCACCACGCCCGAGAAGAACGTCGTGACGGTGGAGGACCCGGTTGAGTACGCGCTGCCGTTGGTCAATCAGGTGCAGGTGAACGAAAAGGCGGGACTCACCTTCCCGATCTGCCTGCGGGCGTTCATGCGCCAGAACCCCGACATCATCATGGTGGGCGAGGTCCGCGATGGCCCCACGGCGCAGATCGCCGTCCGCGCGGCGATGACCGGTCACCTCGTGCTGTCGACGATCCACACGATCGACGCCGCGGCGGCGCCCTTGCGCCTGGTCGACGTCGGCGTGGAGCCCTTCCTGGTCGCCACCGCGCTGCGCGCGGTCGTGGCGCAACGTCTGGCGCGACGGCTGTGTAATGAATGCGCCGTGGTCATCGACCCATCACCGGCCGTGGGCGAGCAACTGGGATTCGACATGCTGAGCGACATGGGAATCTGGCGCAAAGCGGTGGGTTGCCGGATGTGCCGCGGCACCGGATATGCAGGTCAAGTCGGCATCTACGAAGTATTCAACGTCGACGACGCCATCCGTCGCATGGTGGCTGAAGGACACAACGCCGCGCAACTGCGCGAGCATCTGCGCGCCCGCGGCTATCAGGATCTGCAAACACAGGGGCGCGCGCTGGTCGCCGGCGGCCTGACGACGGCCGGGGAGGTCCTACGCGTCATCCCGCGCCGGTCCGAGGTGTGGGAGGCGATCGCATAGGGCGACGTCGCCGTCGTCATGACCGGAGCCGTTCGGGGAGGGATCTGAACGAACTTCCTGACCGATCCAAGTGCCTCTAACAAAATGAATGAACGACGAGCACCCTCACTCGATCCGGCCACCGGCCGGATCGACCTCTCCCAGAGGGAGAGGTTAAGTTCCTCCCTCTCCCTCCGGTATATGGTCGGGGTGAGGGATTCGGACATGTCGGACATCGTATCACACTTCCTTGTCTATCAACGGGATAGATCACAGTTCTCTTTATGTTAGAAGTTCTAAGCACATTCCATGCCTGAATTCACCTACACTGCCGCCGACCGTAGTGGCCGCACCTTCCGGGGTCGGATCACCGCCGAGGGTCTCGGTGACGCCGGGACGCAACTGGACCGTCAGGGCCTGATTCCGCTGCGAGTGGCCCCCAAGCGGAGTCTCTCCGATTTGCGGCCCCGGGCCTGGCGTGACGTCCATTGGCGCCTGGAGGACAAGATCCTGTTCACCCAGAAGCTCGCCTCCCTGCTGAAGTCCGGGATTCCCATTCTCACCGTGCTCGATTTGATCGCGCGACAGACGGCAAACCTCCGTGTGGCAACGGCCCTCCGGCAGATCGGTGATCAGGTCGCGGGAGGGCAGACTCTCTCGGCCGCAATGGCGACCGCGTCCGGCCTCTTCGATTCGGTCTATCTCGGCGCGATTCAGACCGGCGAGTCGACAGGTCGGCTCGATACGGTCTTGGAGCAAACCGCCGCGTTCCTTGAGCGGGAGATGATCACTCGCCGCAAGATCAAGGAAACCGTGCGCTATCCGATCATGGTCGTCATCGCCATGGTCGTCGTCGGCGCCTTCGTCGTCAAGTTCGTCGTGCCGAAGTTCCTGTCCTTCTACACCCACTACGGCGGCAGCTTGCCGGCGCCGACCCGTCTGTTGATGGCAATCACCGCGGCGGTCGATCACTACTGGTGGGTGGGACCGCCGCTCGTTGCGGCCATCTGGGTGTGGTGGTGGCGCTGGACCCGAACCACCTCGGGCCGTCGCTGGCGCGATCGCATGCTGTTGCGCCTGCCGCTCGCCGGAACATTGTTCCTGAAAGTGGCTGTCAGTCGTTTTGCCCGGCTGTTCGGAGTTCTGTACTCCGCCGGCGTGCCGGTCACGACGGCTCTCGACACCGTTGCGGCCGGGATCGGGAACGAGATTGCCGCCGATGACGTCGTCGCGATGCGCCAGCGGTTGACGGTCGGGGAACCGGCCGCGGCGGCGGCGCCCGATGCCGTGATGCCTTCACTCGTTTACCAGATGATCGGGATTGGGTTTGAGTCAGGCGAGATCGAACGCATGATGGCGGAGGTCGCCCGACATTACGAACAGGAGATCGACTACGACGTTCGTCGTCTGACCGATCGCGTCCAGCCAATCCTCATCTTCGTGCTGGCCGGCGGCGTCCTCCTGCTGGCTCTGGCGGTCGTCCTGCCGATGTGGAATCTCTATACACTGTTCCGGCAATAAGATGCGAAGGCCTCGGTCAAGCGCTCGCCACCATGATACGGACGCCGGGAAGCCGTCTGCTGTGCAGCCTCCCGGCCACTGACATCAGCTCGTGCCCTCCACCTCCGCGAACCGTGCTACCGGCAGGTCCTCCGCACTCAGGTCCCCGGAAGTTCAGCCGATAACAAGGATGAACATCAGGGTCACGAAGATAACCACAATCGGAGTGCATGGAGGGTGAGTCACATGTCGATTCTGCGCAAGTTCCACGGCGACCGCGCCGGGTTCACATTGATCGAGCTGGTCATCATCATCGCGGTCTTGGGCATCCTGGCCGCCGTGGCCATTCCCCGATACGTCGACATGGTCGGCGAGGCCAAGGCGTCATCCTGCCGCGGCGCCCTGGGCGGATTGCGCTCGGGGATCTCAATCTACTACGCCAATACCGCGTTGACCACCGGCACGGCCACCTGGCCGCCGATTGCGTCGCTCCGGACCGTCGGCACCGTGATGGCGCACGAGATTCCCCGCAATCCCTATCAACTCCCGACGAATGCCCCGGATTCGATTGTCACCGGGGTGACCAAGGGCGTGATCGTGGGGACGCGTGGCGGCTGGGCCTACAATGCGGCAACCGGCGAAGTCTGGCCCAACACCAACGTGGCCGGGGAAAACAACTACTGAGGCGTCGCCGATCCGGCGCTTTCCTCCCGTCCCGAAAGGGGTCGTAGGAGAGGATGCTCTGTATGCCTTCCCGGCGACGTCGTCTGTGCGTGGGGCGGGGCCGTGATTCCGGCTTCACCCTGATTGAACTGGTCATGGTGATCGTCCTGGTGGGAATCATGGCGGCGGTCGCCATCCCGGTCATCGGCACATTCCTGACCTCATCGCAAGAGACGGCGACCAGAGACGAGATGCGGCGCCTGGCCCGGGCCATTGCCGGGTCCGATGCGGCCGGCGATCGCGGTTTCGAGGGGGATGTCGGGCACCTGCCGTCGTTGCTTGTCGACCTGGTCGTCAAGCCCGATACCGTCCCCGCGTGGAACCCGTTCCAGCATGTCGGCTGGAACGGGCCGTACATCGACAGCACGAACGGGGCGTACCTCACCGACGCCTGGGGCAGCCCCTATGTCTACACTCCGGTGTCACGCCGTATCGAGAGCAACGGCTCGGGAACACCGATCGCCATCACGTTCTGAGACGCTACCTGCGGACCGCAACTGATGTCCAGTCGCACACAGAGTCATGAACGGCGGGACCAAGGGTTCACGCTGATCGAGGTGCTGATGACCGTTGTGATCATCGGCATCCTCTCGACCGTCGCCCTGCGCGCGCTGCAAAACACGGTCGAAAGCGCCCGCATCCGCGAGACGCAGAATGAAATGGACGAGCTCGCCTTCGCCATCGCCGGGAATCCCGATCTCTACACGAACGGACTGCGGGTGGACTTTGGGTACGTCGGAGACAATGGCTCGGTCCCGGCGACACTCGACAACCTGGTTGCCAATCCCGGCGGTTGGGCAACCTGGAGGGGACCGTACATTCGCCACCGGTTCGCGGAAGATCCCACCGGCTTCAAGACGGATGCATGGGGCAATCCCTATACGCTGACCACCGGCATCACCATCGCATCCACCGGCGGCGGATCTCTGGCAATGACCAAGTCGGTCGCGTCGGCAGCCAGTGATCTCACCAGCACGCCAGTGAACGGAACAGTCACGGACGCGGCGGGTAATCCACCAGGGGACTCCAATGTCGCCGTGACAATCCGAGTCACCTATCCCAACGGCACTGGGGGCACGACGACCGCGACGGCGACTCCCTCTCCCGGGGGCGCGTTCTCATTCGCGGCCATCCCCGCGGGCATCCGCACGGTCGAGGCCATCTATCGGGCGATGAATGACACCGTGCCCGCGGTGGCCTGTCTTCTGCCGCGGAGCGGCGGCACCGTTGCCCTGCGACTGCCGCGGAGCCCCTTCGCGGCCACGGGAGGTGGGGGTGGCGGAGGAGCGCTGATTCAGTTCGTTCCCGGCACCGCGAGTTCTCCTTCGAATAACGTGCAGTTCAGCATCTTCAATGCCGGGTCGGCCGGTGCCATCATCACATCGCTCACGGCCACGTACTCTCCCACGGCCTACTATCAGACGATTCGTTGGGGTGGGACGACGGTCTTCAATCGGTCCAATCCGCGTGCCGCAAGTGGCGAAGAGTGCACATTCACCAGCGCAAGGACGATGGCCGTCGGGGCGACTGTCGTAGTGCGATTGCAGGCCTTCCGCAACGCGCCTGTCGGCGGCAGCAACGCTGACATGTCCAATGTCGATTTCACGATCACATTCAGTAACGGGCAGTCCGTGACATTCAACAGCGGCCCATAGGGTCCGCGCGCCAGGAAGTCACGATCCCCTCCGGGACCCTGCAGAGATCATTATGCCGTCGCCCACGACCATCGAGCCGATCGCGATTCGGGACAGAGGCGGCCGCGAGACTCCGGTCGGTGCGGGATTCGTGCCTCCCGGCGACGAGACACCGGGCCAGTCCGCGTGCACAGTCCTCAGGCAATGGAAGGACCCGGCACAATTCCGCGGCCGGAAGATCCAACTCGGCATTGAATACGATGGGCACGGCATCGTCGCGGTGGCTGTTGCGCCCGGCAAGCCCGCCGATGCGATCGCCGGTCTACTGGTCGAGTCATACGAGGGAACTCCCTCGCCGGAGCAGATGGCACAACATCTGCGGGAGTTGATCGGCGAGGCCCGACCCAACGTGCACATAGTCCTGGCCACTGCCCGAGCCATCGTCCGCCGCTTTCGTCTTCCTCCAGTGCCGGCGCGGCAACGCCAGCGGGCCGCGCTGTGGGAGGGGCAGAAGCTGATCCCGTTTCCCCTCAATGACCAGGAGGCGCTCCACGGGATGTGCATCACCGCTGCCGGCGCTGCGGGATGGCATGTTACGCTCGTGGCGGTGCCACGCGAGGACGCCGCGCCGATTCTCGCGGCCATTGACCGGCTCGACGGGAAGCTGCGCAGTGTGTCGGTGGTCGGCACCCAGCGCCATCGGCGCATGGAATCCGCGCGCGACAGCGACCGTAATGGGGCCGTCGCGGTATGGTCCGAGCGACGCGGGGCATTCAGCGTCTTCCGCGATGGCCAACTGACCTTCCACTTTGACTTGGGACCGATGCCAAGCCCCCCATCGGAGGCGGGCTCCCTGATCGGGGAGGCCAATGCGGCCGACATGCGCCGGTGGATCAAGACCATGGGTACGGCGATCGGCGACGCGTTCGACTTTCATCTGAATGTCGATCCAAACCGGGCCCCCGAGCATCTCACCGTAATCGGATTGCCCGCAGCGGTCGCACCCTTGGTGACGGACTGGCAGAGCCGCTTCGCTGCCGGGATCGAAATCAGCAACCCCATCGACAACCTGCTGCAGTCGGTCCCCGACGATATCGCCGCCTGGTTGCACGCCAACGCGGGAGACATCGCCCCGGCGCTGCATGCCGCATGCGGGGGCGTTGCCGTTGACCTGACACCGGGCACAATACGCCAATCGCAACTCCGACTCCGCCTGACGCAGTTGGCACGCGGCGCCTGTCTGATCTCACTTGTGGCTGTAGCGGCATCCTCGTGGTTTCTGTGGGCACACGGAAAACGCGCGGCCGAGTCCCTGAAAGCGGCGCAGTCGGAGTTGATGGCACTACAGGCCTCGCAGGTCGCCCGCAATCTGGCGTCCGCTCAACTGGCCCTGTCGCGGCAGCAGAATCTCCTGACAGTCCTCAAGACGCCCTTGACGCTCATGCCGTGGCTCAAGACCGTGCTCGCCACGCTACCCGAGAACGGACGACTGACGAACGCGATCGTCACGGTCGACTCCCTGGATCATCGTGTGCCGGAGGCCACGCTGACTGTTCGCCTCGTCGGAACGATGACTCAGGGCGGACTGTCTCACACGCTGACCTACCGTGACTGGGCTGACCGTCTCGAATCGCTCACCGGCCGTGGTCGCGTCCGTTTGCTCAATGAACGCATGGTCGACGGACAGGGTCAGCGCCTATGGGCTTTCACGGTCCAGTTGCAGCCGCTCATCAGATCCGTGACGGGGGGAGACAAATGAGAAGACTCCCTCACTGGCTGATCTGGAGCGCGGCCACGATGGCCCTGTGGGGCGTGTGGGCGTTTCTGATTCTGGGTCCGCAGCAGCGTCGTGGCCGCCAATGCCACACGGAGCTGGCGGTCACCGAACAGCAACGCCGCGCCGCGATCGCCGGTTTTGCGTCGACCCCACAACTGGTGGCACGGAGAGATTCAGCCACCGTTCAGTTGCGCCGCTTGGCGGACGGCTTCCATCGGGCGGATTCGCTCGGTCCTCTCGTCGACCGGCTCGCCAGGCTTGCGCGCGCAGCCGGTGTGAATCAGATCGATATTGACCCGGAACTCGCCTGTGTAATGGATCTTCGATCGTGCACCGGTTCGCCGTCCGTCACCGGCGTCACTCTGGATACATTACGGCTTGAATTGACGGCGACCGGAGGATTCGGGGCCATCGGCACCTGGCTGGACCGCCTCGAGGCCTGCCCCGATTTCCAACAGTGGTTTGCATGCGAGTGGGCCAAGGGCGAAACCGAAGGTGCCGTCAACTTCTCCGGACGCGCCGCCTTCTGGATCATTGTGCCTGCGGAGTCGGGCCATGAATGAACGCACCCGCAAGCGCATTGTCTATGCGACGTTCATCGGCGCCGTCATCTTCGGCCTGCTCATGCGCCCATGGGAGCGTCACCGCCGCAGCGACGTCACGACTACGACGGAATCCGTGGCGGCCACGATGGCACCGGCGGTGGTCCCGCCCGATCGCGCCGCGATCGACACGGGAATCGTCCTCGATCGTTGCGCCTTTGCACCGACGTGGCCGCGTGATCCGTTCCGGGGTCGGGTGGATCTCACCGGGACATCAACGTCGGTCATCGCGGTCGAGACGCGGCAGGCGGAGCCGGGGCTTGTGCTACAGGGTGTGATGACCGTCGAAGGCCGACGTGTTTGTGTGATCAATGGACGTGTGGGGCAAGTCGGCAGCGTGATTGACGGCTGGCGGGTACTGCGCATCGACGAGACACAAGTGGTGTTGGTGCGCGGACAGGAGACGCTTCGTCTCGACTTGTCATGATCCGCGTGCCGATTCAGGGGAAGGGATGACAGGGATGCGTCGTCATCGAAGAATCAAACGGATGCTGGCCGGACTACTGATCGTCTGGCCGGGGATCGTGCCCGCCACCGCGGCGTTCGCGATCCCGGGTCCCAAGAACGTTAGCCTGAACTTCGTATCCACTGACATCCCCGTCGTGCTGACGGCGTTGGCCGGGCAGGTCGGATTCGATCTCGTCGTGGCTCCCCAGACCGAGGGCCAGATCAATGTCAACCTGAGCGATGTTGACTGGCGCACCGCTTTGGACGCCATCGCCATGGCGAATGGGCTGTCCTACCGTTGGCGGGATGACGTGCTGGTCGTGACACCCGCCGATGCCGCCGGCGGCGGCGACATGGAGCACCGCGTGGTGAACCTGCGCTGGGCCGATCCCACCGCGGTCAAGGCGGTCCTCACCAATGTGTTGTCAACAAACGGGAAGGTCGATGTCCTGACCGCTCAGTCGTCGACACCCGCGCCACCCGGAGCCGAACGAACCAGCGTTCCGGCGCCTCTCTTGGTCATCAGCGAGACGCCGCAGGCGATGCCGGCCGTCCTCGCCCTGATCGATTCCCTCGATGTGCCGCGCCCGCAGTTTGAGATCGAGGCGAAATTCGTCGAGACAAACATCGACGACCAGCAGAGCATCGGCTTGAACTGGCCGACCCAGATCACGGCGACCATTGCCGATCGTTCCGCGACCCAGACCACCGAGGGCGAGGCCACGACCACCGTACCTCCGGCGGCACAGTATCAGATCCCCGATGGGAAGATCTGGCGATTCGGCACCTTGAACGTTGATCAACTCACCGGCGTGTTGGAGATGCTGAGCCGCAAGGGCCAGGCGCGCCTGCTGTCCGATCCGCGTGTCACCGTGCTGGAAAACGAGCGTGCCGTGATGCGGGTCACGACTCGCATTCCGGTGCAGACGCTCTCGCGGTTCACGGAAGGAACGGTCATCCAGGATATCGTCGAATTCCAGGATCTCGACGTCGGGATTTCACTGTCGGTCATTCCCCGGCTCAACGATACCGGCACCGTGACACTGGACGTCGAGCCGGTCGTGGAGGAGATCACCGGCTACACCGGGCCGGTCAACAACCAGCGGCCGATCACGGCCAAACGCACCGTGCGCACGGCGGTCCGCGTGCGCAACAATGAGACCATCGTGATCGGCGGCCTGGTGCGTGAGACGGAATACACCACCAAGAGCGGCATCTTCCTGCTGAGTGATATCCCCTTCCTCGGCGCGCTGTTCAGCCACCGCAAGGTGGAGAAGAAGAAGACCGATCTGTTGATCTTCATCACGCCGCGCATACTGGAACCCGTGGCGATCCACTGATCGGCATCAACCTCGTGGTGCCATGCACAAGCCCTCCGGGGCAGCGGCCCAGGAAGGCTTGTGCGTGCGTGCCGAAGAAGAAACGGGTCGGTGTGCTGCGTCCCGTCCGCAAGATCCAATGGTCATCGTCAACGCAGATTCAGCTCGAAGAACAGCGCCCCGGGCACAGGATTATGCCGGTAGGGCGGGATCGTCACAAGTCCGAGCGAGCGGTACAGCCCGATCGCCGTCTGCATCGCCGGCACGGTGTTCAGTCGCATGTGGGTGTATCCACACACGCGCGCCTCGGCGATGAGCCGCTGCGCCAGCAACAGCACGATCTTTTGACCACGGAATTCAGAACGCACGTAGAGTCGCTTCATCTCGCAGATGTCGGGCGATAGCGCCCGCAGGGCAATACAACCCGGCTCACGATCCCCAGCGCGTGCCAACAACAGCCGCCCCGTCGGCGGAGCGTACTCCCCGGGAAGCTCCGCCAATTCGCGGTCAAAACCCTGGAAGCAGAGATCGAAGTTGAGTGACTCGGCGTACTCCCGGAAAAGCTGTCGAACCGCGTCCAGGGCGGGTGCCTCATAGGCCGTCGTGATCACCGCGCTCACTGGTTGCCACCATTCGGGATTTGGCGAAGCTTCAACAGATGCGGGGTAATTGCTCACCCGAGGGCATATCGACGATCCGTTCGGCGCCGATGACGCTCGTCAGAGTGACAATCCCCTCTGGATCACGATGCACAACACCGATGATGGCCGCGTTGCCGCCCGGCGCATGCGCCCGCAGCAGGGTCAGCGCTGCGTCGGCCTGACCGGCGGGAACGAAGGCCACGAAGCGACCCTCATTGGCCACATGGAGCGGATCGAGTCCGAGGATTTCGCAGGCGCCGCGGACATCATCAGTGATCGGGATGGCTCGCTCTTCGATGTGAATGCGTACTGACGCATCGCCGGCAATCTCCACCAGGGCGCTGGCCAGGCCGCCGCGCGTCAAATCGCGCAGGCAGTGGACATCGATGCCCGTGTCCAGTAGGCGCGCCACCGGTGCAGCCAATGGCGCGCAATCGGACTTGATCGTGGTCTCAAACGCCAATCCCTCGCGCACCGCCATGATGGCGATCCCATGTCGTCCAAGATCGCCGGACAGGATGACCGCATCCCCCACACGTACTCGACCGGGCGCGATCATGACATCCGGCGGCACGACGCCGATACCGGCCGTGTTGACGTAGAGGCCGTCGCCGCGACCGCGTTCAACGACCTTCGTGTCGCCGGTGACAACCCGGACTTGTGCGGCCGTGGCCGCGGCGCGTATGGAGGCGGCAACGGCGCGGACGGTGGCGATCGGCGTACCCTCTTCCAAGATCATCCCCACGGAGAGGTACAAGGGCCGCGCGCCGCACATGGCCAGGTCATTGACCGTGCCATAGACAGCCAGTGTGCCGATGTCTCCGCCGGGAAAAAACAACGGCCGCACGACGTACGTGTCAGTCGTGAACGCGATCCGGCCGCCCGCGATATCGAGCAGAGCGCCGTCGTGCAGCCCGACCGGAGGAACAGCACCAAACTCGGCCAGAAAGACATCATTGATCAGGCGGTGCATCAGGCGGCCTCCGCCGCCGTGCGCCAACAAGATCGTGTCGTGATCCCAAGGCAAGGGACATGCCGGTTCGGATTGGTTCATCCCCATGCTCCGATCCGCCGTTGGTCCTCCCGACAGAATGTCAGTGCCGTTTCTTTCGGGAGGGCGAAGCTCCTGTTCACCCTGAGCGAAGCGAAAGGGCTGAGCCGGGGTCGTCTTGCGTGGGACAGGGCGGCTCGGCAGGAGCCTCGCCCTCCCAAATGATCTGGAAACTCCATCTCGCTAGGCGGTCTTGGCATTGACGCCACGGTAACGGTAGTAGGCAGCGCACGCCCCTTCAGACGAAACCATGGTCGCGCCCAACGGGTGCTCCGGGGTGCATCGTGTCCCAAAGGCCGGACAATCGTTCGGCCGGGCAACGCCCCGCAGAATCTGCCCGCTGATGCACTCGGTCGTCTCCTCGCCCACTTCAAGGTGGTCTGGGAACCGCACCTCGGCATCGAACTCGCGATAGGCGTGACTCGGAGCCAGCCCGCTGGCCGGAATGACGCCCATCCCCCGCCACCGGCGGTCGACAACTTCAAACGCTTCCGCCATCAAACGCCGTGCCTCCGTGTTCCCCTCGCGTCGCACCGCGCGACGGTATTGGTTCTCGACCGTGGCCCTCTGCGCTTCCAGTTGCTTAACACACATGTATATGCCTTGTAGTATATCCAATGGCTCAAAACCGGTCACAACGACCGGAACGCGAAATCGCGTCGCCAATGCCTCATATTCTTCGTGGCCGGCAACCGCGCAGACATGCCCCGCCGCCAGAAAGCCGTTCAGACGGCAATCGGGCGCCGAAAGCAGGGCCGCCATCGCCGGCGGCACCAGGACATGGGAGACCAACAGCGAGAAATTGCGCACGTTCCGCGCCTTGGCCTGCCGCAAGGCCATGGCATTGGCCGGAGCGGTCGTCTCAAAGCCGACGGCGAAGAACACAATCTCCCGATCCGGGTTCTCCTCCGCCACCCGCAACGCGTCCAGCGGCGAGTAGACGATACGGACATCCCCACCGTGGGCGCGGACCGATTGCAGATCGCCATGCCGGCCGGGCACGCGCAACATGTCGCCGAACGAACAGAAGATGACGTCCGGACGGGCCGCGAGGGCCATGGCCCGCTCAATCTTCTCCACCGGCGTCACGCACACCGGGCAGCCGGGCCCGTGAACCAACGTGATGGTCCCGGGGAGCAGCCGATCGATGCCGAACTTCACGATCGCGTGCGTCTGCCCACCACAGACTTCCATGATGGTCCAGGGGCGTCGCGAGAGCCGCGCGATCGCCTCCGCGCAGCGCTCGACCGCAACCGGGTCGCGGTATTCATCGACAAACCTCATGGAACCTCGTCGTCCGGTTCATGGAACGCCTCGATCTGGGCCAGGTACTCCAGCGTACGGTCCGCCTCCGCGGCATTGAGCATGCTGATGGCAAACCCGACATGGACGATCACCCAATCGCCCACGCCCGCCTCCGGAACATAGGCGAGATTGACGTCCTTGACGATGCCGCCGAAGCGCACGCGACCGCTGCGCAACAGCGGATCACGATCCGTGATCTCGATGATCTCACCAGGGACAGCCAGGCACATGGTCACTCCGGGCTGGACAGCACAGCCGCCATGATCTGCCCGAGGGCAATGCTGCCGTCGTTAGGGGGAAGCAGCCGGTGCCAGTAGGGATCGAATCCCGCCTGGCGAAGCCGCGCCACCGCCTGCTCGGTCAGGACCTTGTTCTGAAAACACCCGCCCGCGAGGACAACGCTCGTCTCACCGATGCAGCGGGCCACGGCGACGATCATCTCGGCCAGCGTGTTGTGGAATCGTGCGGCGATCTGCCCTACGAACAGGTGCTTCCTCACATCCTCGATGACGGCGCGGACCAGAGGCTCCCAATCGACCATGATCGGCGACGTCTCCGTGTGCACATGATACGGATACGACTCATCGGTTGCAAACCGTGTGGCGGCAAACTCCAGGAGCATCGCCGCCTGCCCCTCATAGGCCGCCATCTGCCGGAGACCCACCAGCGAGGCAAGAGCGTCGAACAGACGCCCGGCGCTGGTCGTGACCGGCGATTGAACGCCGCGCGCGAGCATCGGCGCCAGGATGCGGCGCTCCTCCATCGACAAGTCGCCCAGGGAGGGCATCGTGTCCTCTTCCCAAAGACTATCGCCCCATATCTCATAGAGGACACCCAGAGCGGCCCGGCGCGGCTCAACAACTGCGGCATCACCACCGGGAAGCCGGAAGGACCGTAGATGGGCCGCCCGCGACCACCGCCCCTCGTCCACAGACAAGAACTCGCCGCCCCAAATGGTCCGATCAGTGCCCAACCCGGTGCCGTCCCAGGCGACTCCGAGAACCGGACCGGAGAGGCCATTGTCGGCCATGCATGCCAGGATGTGCGCGTAGTGATGTTGCACGGCGACCGTCGGCAACGCGCGCGTGCGCGCGTACTGGGACGAGAGATAGTCGGGGTGTCGATCACAGGCGATGCGTTGTGGGATGATCTCGTAGAGGTCCTGCACGTCGTCAATGGCCCGATGGAAGGCGTGATACGCCGGCGCCGTTTCCAGGTCGCCGATGTGCGGGCTGAGCAGCGCCCGGTCTCCGACCGAGACCGCCACAGTGTTCTTCAGGTGCGCGCCGACCGCCAGGATGGAATTCATCGGCCCAGCGAGCGGAATGAAACCGGGAGCATACCCGCGGGCACGGCGTAGGAGCAAGGGGCGACCAGCGACCATGCGTACGACCGAATCGTCGACGAAACGGGCAATGGACCGGTTATGTACGAGGAACAGATCGGCGATTCCTGACAGACGAACCAGCGCCTCCCGCTCATCGGTGCAGATCGGCTCATCGGCGCGATTGCCGCTGGTGGCGACGACTGGGAATCCCAGCTCACGCAGCAGTAAATGGTGCAGGGGCGTGTAAGGCAGCATGACACCGAGGTAGGGATTGCCCGGTGCGACACCAGGCGCGATTGCTCCCCCGTCCCCATTTTCGTGGCGACGCAACAGAACAATCGGCGAGGCCGAATTGGATAGCAGCGCTCTTTCGTCCTCTGAGATGTCACAATCAATCCGCACGGCGGCCATCTTGGGATACATCAAGGCAAATGGCCTCTCTTCTCGCGACTTCCTCTCCCGCAACGTCCGCACAGCGGTGTCGTTGCGTGCGTCAACGACCAGATGGAACCCTCCCAAGCCCTTGACGGCGACGATCGATCCGACGCGAACCGCATCACAGGCACGCGAGAGCGCCTCATCCTCCCGTGCCAAAGTCGCACCATGCGCGTCCCACAACTCCAGATGAGGACCGCAGGCAGGGCAGGCATTCGGCTGCGCATGAAAGCGCCGGTCGCCCGGATTCTCATACTCGGCACGGCAGGCGCGGCACATCACGAATTCCTGCATTGTCGTGCGGGCGCGATCATAGGGCAATCCGGTGATGATGGTGTACCGCGGGCCGCAATTCGTGCAGTTGATGAACGGATAGTGATAGCGTCGATCGGCAGGATCGAGGAGTTCCCGCGTGCAGTCGGGACAAATCGCCAGATCGGGGAGCAAGAGTGTTTCCTTCCGTCCCCCGACATGACTGTCGCGCACGATGAAGTCCGCTTCCCTGCAGGGCGCGACGGCCCGGGATTCCAACGCCTCGATGGCCGCATGCGGCGGCAGCTCAACGTGCAGGCGTTCTTGAAATCGCTGCAAGTGATTCGACGGTCCCTCGACCTCCATCGTCACGCCGGATGTTGAGTTCACGACCCAGCCGACGAGTTTCAACTCCGTGGCAAGGCGATAGACGAACGGCCGAAACCCGACCCCCTGCACGGTTCCATGAACCGTGATGTGACGTCGCTCAATTCCAGATCGAAGGGGAAGACTCACCAACGACAGATCTCCACAGAGTGATTCACCGTCCGGTCAATCCTCTTCCCTTTGCTGTTTCATCGACTCGCGCAAGCGAGCGGCCGCCTCACAGCGAATCCGTCGCGCCACTTCCGCAGCAGCGTCCTGCACGGCCGTTGTCAGCCCACCGCCGTAGCCGAAATCCCCACCGACAATCGCATAGACGATCAATTGACGCGGAAGCCGGTTCAGCACGCGCGCCAATGCGATCGCCTCCCCCAGACCGAGAACGTGCGTAGAGGGAGAGCCGCGCATCTGCGCCGGCAGGGACGCGGCTGTGGCATCGAAACGGTGGATGGTCCCCGGCGGATCGTCGCCCGACGCCGCGTCGACGACAAACACGGTGTCGTCGGCCGACCAGCGGTCCACAAGTCCAACGTCGGCACTATCGGTGGAAATGATCCGGAGACCGGGACCATCCAGATCGCTCAAGAACGATGTCACGACAACCCCGACGCCGTCGTCGCGGCGATGGCGGTTGCCGATCCCGATGACGAGCGTCGCCATACATCCCCCGGATCACAGACGCTCAATCGTGAGTCTGAGGAAATGCGTCGCGCAGGATATGCAGGGATCATAGTTGCGGATCGCCTGCTCACACTGTCGTGTGAGTTGATCCTGGGGCAACTCCAGACGTCCCTGCACGAGCCGCCGCAGATCGTCCTCGATCTGCTTCTGATTCTGCGCCGTCGGCGGCACGATCTTGGCGTCGCGGATGATTCCGGAACCGTCGATGCGATAGCGATGGTAGAGCATGCCCCGCGGCGCCTCCGTGCAGGCGTAGCCGGTCCCCGCGCGCGGTGGCACCGCGATCGCCGGCGACGGCGGCGGTTCGTAGTCGCCGATGATGCGCAGCGCCTCATCGCAGGCATACACCGTCTCCACGGCGCGGACGATGATGCTCCGAAAGGGATTGCGGCAGATCGGTCCCAGCCCGGCCGCCCTCGCCGCCTCCTGTGCGACCGGCGACAGACGGTCGAAATTCAGCGCGTAGCGGGCCAACGGACCGACCATGTACGCGCCACCGCCCATCCGGATGGAATGCAGCGCATGGGTGCGCTCGACGTGCTCCTCGACGAAATGGTGATCGTACTCACGCGACGGGATGTCGAGTCCCCGATCCGATACTAATTTCCCTTCATTGAAGGGATATTCATCGGAATGACGGAGCGCGACGAACTCATAGTCGCCGGAGAAGTCGGGGATTTCGAGCGCGGCGGTCCAACGCACCGTCTCCAGCGCGGCGTCGAGCCCCCATTTCAGCCGCTCGGACAACGGCGCCAGTTCCCGCGCCCGCGGCGCACGGTGGAAACCACCGACCTTCACGTTGATCGGATGGATCTCACGCCCGCCGAGCACGGTGACGATCTCGTTGCCGATCTTCTTCAACGTGAGGGCGCGTTGGACCGCCTCCGGGTGGTCCGCGGCCATGCGGATGGCATCGGGATAGCCGAGGAAGTCCGGCGCGTGCAGCATCGAGATGTGGAGCACGTGGCTTTCGATCCACTCGCCGCAGTAGAGCAGACGGCGCAGCTCCCGCAGCGGTCCCTCCACCTTCACCCCGCACGCATCTTCCATGGCGTGCACCGCGCTCATCTGATAGGCCACGGGGCAGATGCCGCAGATGCGGGCGGTGATGTCGGGCGCTTCCGTGAAGTGGCGGCCGCGCAGGAAGGCCTCGAAGAAGCGCGGCGGCTCGAAGATCTTGAACTGCGCGTCGACGACCTGTTCGTCCTTGATCCGAACGAAGAGGGACCCTTCCCCTTCCACGCGCGACAGGTAGTCGACTTTGATGGTCCTACCGCTCATGCGCCTCACTCTCCTTGCGGAAGGACTCGGTATACGCATTGTAGGTGCGGAAAGCCCGGACGATCGCACTGTCGCCGGCGCCGTGGCTCATCAGCCAATCGGCGAGGGCGGGTGCGTTGGGAGACTCCATCGGCCCGAAGCAGGCATAGCAGCCGCGCTGATAGGCCGGGCAGATCGCGCCGCACCCGGCGTGCGTGACCGGACCCAGACAGGGCAGGCCGTGCGCCACCATCACACAGACCGATCCGCGGCGCTTGCATTCGAGGCAGACCGAATGCGCCGGTGTCACCGGCTTGCGCTTGTGCAGGAAGGCCGCGATCACGTCCAGAAGTTGATGCTTGTTGATCGGACAGCCACGCAACTCGAAATCGACCAGCACGTGGGTGCTGATCGGCGTCGACAGACTGAGCGTCTCGATGTACTCCGGATGCGCGTAGACGATCCCGAGGAACTCGCGGACGTTGCGGAAGTTGCGCAGCGCCTGAATGCCCCCCGCCGTGGCGCAGGCGCCAATGGTGATCAGCGTCTGGGATGCGCGCCGCACCTGGTGGATGCGGGCGGCGTCGTGCGGCGTCGTGATCGATCCCTCGACCAGCGACAGGTCGTAGGGACCCTTCACCTGCGCGCTGGTGGCTTCGGGGAAGTGGGCCATGTCCACGGCACCGGCGACCGCCAGCAGCTCATCCTCGCAGTCGAGCAGACTCAACTGACAGCCGTCGCACGAGGCGAATTTCCACACCGCGAGCTTGGCCTTGCGCATGGCCATGGTCAGATCTCCCGCTGCATGAGTATCATCCGTATCCGCCCGTAGGGAAACACCGGTCCGTCCCTGCAGATGAAGTCCGGTCCATACTGGCAGTGCCCGCAGAACCCGACGGCGCACTTCATGTTCCGTTCCATGGAGACCATGATCCGGTTCAACGGCACGCCGCGCCTCTCCAGCTCGAGGGCGGTGAACCGCATCATCACTTCCGGTCCACAGATCAGTGCCGTCGTGTTGCCCGGCTCGAAGGGAGTGCGGGGGATCAGATTGGTCACCACACCCACGTGCCCGCGCCACGTGCCCAACGCCCGGTCCACGGTCACGTAGGCGTGCACGTCGAACCGCGCCCGCCATTCCTCGAGGTCGTGCACGAAGAGAAGATCCTCGGGCGTCCGCGCACCATACAGAATGACTACGTGCCCGTATTCCTCGCGATGGGACAACACGTGGTAGATCGCCGGACGCAGCGGCGCCAACCCGATTCCACCAGCAACGATCATCAGGTCCTGGCCCGCGCCGTCTCGCACGGGCCAACTACTGCCGTACGGGCCCCGCACTCCGACCGTGCCCCCGCGTTTCAGTCGATGCAGGGCGGCGGTCACCGCGCCGACGTCGCGGATCGTGTGCACCAGGACCTGCCCATCGGCCGGATCACCCGAGATCGAAACCGGAACTTCACCGACGCCAAAGACGTAGAGCATGTTGAACTGGCCGGGCGCAAACCGCATTCCCCCGCCGCCGTCACGACGAACCAGCGTCAGCGTGAACGTGTCATGGGATTCACGATGGACCCGGCGCACCGTGTAAATCTCCGGCCGCATCGGGTCCGTCCCGGAGACGCGGACGGCGGTGTTGTCAGCGGCGACGGTCGCCATAGACATCCAAGAGTTGCAGGCGGGTGGCGCTGAGGCGCTGTTCGATGATATGGGCAAAGCGCTTCAACAGCTCGTATCCGAGCTCGTGGTCCTCCTCGCACTTCCCGCGCAGGCAACGCCCGTCGAGCGCAATCGCCCGCACCGGTTCTGTGGCCTGCGCGTCATAGTGCCAGTGGTAGGGCGGCACCAGCCACGACCACCCGAGAATCTCCCCTTCGCCATAGGTGTCGACGGTGACGGCGCCGTGGCCGGGGGCGAAGATCTCCAGCGCCACCCGTCCTTCGCGCAGGATGAAGAACTGATGGGCTTCCTCGCCGTCGCGGAATAGGAACTCGCCGGCCCGGAAGCGCACATTGGCCGCGCAGCCGGTGACCAGTTCGAGATACCGCTTCTCCAACCCATGAAAGAACGGGTGGGACGCCAGGATCGATTCAAGCGTTTCCATGGACAGGCTCCTTGACGACACCGGACAGAACATTGCTGTCATCAGACCGGATCGCCGCGGCCTCGGCCGTGATGTCGATGCCGACCGGGCACCAGGTGATACACCGGCCGCAGCCAACACACCCCGATCGGCCGAACTGGTCGATCCAAGAGGCGAGTTTATGGGTCATCCACTGGCGGTAGCGGGAGCGCGGCGATGTCCGGATCGAACCGCCATGGATGTATGAGAAATCGAGCGTGAAGCAGGAATCCCAGCGCCGCACTCTCTGCGCCGACTCGCCGGACAAATCCGTTGTATCCTCCATTGTCGTGCAGAAGCAGGTGGGACAGACCATCGTACAGTTGCCGCAGGTCAGACATCGCACGGCGACATCATCCCAACGCGGGTGCTCGGGATTCCGTTGGAGCGACTCCTTCAGTCCCCTGGTATCCAGGGAGCGCCCCATCTGACCGCTGGCAGCGGCGACTCGGTCGGCGGCCGCGGTTATCCGATCCGCCGGCGCCGGGTGGTGCGGTACCTGCGCCATGATTGATGCGCCCTGCGCCGTACCGACTTCAACCAGGAATTCGTGCCGGTCGGCGTCAATCAACTCCGTCAACGCCAGATCGAATCCGCTCGTGGCCCGAGGGCCGGTCCCCATCGAGGCACAGAAACATGTCCCTCCCGCCTGCGTGCAATTGACGGCGACGATGAAGATGCGTTCACGACGATCACGATAGATCGGGTCGACGTATGGCCCCTGTAGAAAGATCTGATCCTGCGCCGCGATCGCCGACAGATCGCAGGCGCGAACGCCCACGAACGCCATCGGCGGGGGCGTTTCTTCCCCGTCGACGACGGCAAAGCCGCTGCTCTCGCGTCGGGCCCGCCACAGCGTCACGGTCGGCGGATGGAGGAGCCGCTTCCAGGAGTCCGGCCCGACGACGTACCCAAAGTACGCCCCATCGGTGCGTTGCCGGAGTCGATAGTTCCCCGGCTGCTGATCATCGGTCCACCCGATCGGCGGCGGATCGTCCGGGCTCGGCTCGCTATGGACGATCGCGCCATCGCGCATGACCGGCCCGATGACCCGATACCCGGCTGTGCGCAACGCGTCAATCAGACAATGGAAATCGTCGCGCGCGATGATAACCGGTCGGTCGTCGGCTGGCGATCCTGCGGGCACTTCGCCCCCCTCTCGGTGATCAATATCGCTGCGGCGTCGCCGCTGCGATAGAAAAACGGCACGGGTTTTGTCATTCTGCTGTCAATGATCAGGACTGCCATTCCCCCTAACTGAACGGAGTTGCTGAAGCGAACTCAACTCTGACGCCCACTCGCAATGGACGAGCCGCGCACAGTCTCTTTGGATTCCAAAGGCAGAGGATCAGGCGATCCCGGCGACGGCAAGACAGGGCGGGTGATTCGTCTGCTCAGGACGACTTGGGAACGTGCACAGTGACGCCGCACTTGAAGGGCCATGCCTGTCCACCCCCACATTCACTTTGCTTTTTCCTCCCCTGCCCCGTAACATGCCCCCGATGAACCCTTCTGGAGGCGGGAGGCATATGCTCGCAAACACATTGAGATCGAACTACTTAAAGGCGGCAGCGGGCACTCTGTTGCTCGCGATCGGGACCCTGTCCTGCGCTCCGGATGACAAGACCATCCGCATCGGCGTCTTCAACTCCCTGACCGGCGGCACCGCGACGTTCGGCATCTCCTCGTCGCAGGGCATTCGCATGGCGGCCGACGAGTGGAATGCGAAAGGCGGGCTGCTCGACAAACAGATCGAGTTGATCGTGGAGGATGACCAAAGCAAGCCGGAAGAAGCGGCCATGGCGGTGCAGAAGCTGATCAATCAGAACCGCGTCGTTGCCATTCTCGGTGAGGTCGCGTCATCGCGCACGCTCGCAGGCGCGCCGATCGCACAGAAGTCCGGCATCCCGTTGATCACCCCCGCCTCCACCAATCCCAAGGTCACCCGCGTCGGCGATTTCATCTTCCGTGTCTGTTATACCGACTCATTCCAAGGAGTGGTCTGCGCCCGCTTCGCCGTCCAGAAGCTCGGCTTGAAACGGATGGCCATACTCAAGGACATCAAGAATGACTACTCGGTCGGTTTGGCCGACTACTTCCGACAGAATCTGCTCTCCCTAGGAGCCCAGGTGGTCAGCGAGGAATCGTACTCCGAAGGGGACACCGACTTCCGCGCCCAGATCACCTCGATCAAAGCCGCCGACCCGGAGGGGATCTTCATCCCCGGCTACTACACTGAGGCGGGCTTGATCGCCAAGCAGGTGGCCGAGCAGAACCTGAAAGTGACGTTGATCGGCGGTGACGGCTGGGATTCGCCGCGCACGGCCGAGATTGGCGGCGCCGCGGTCGAGGGGGCCTTCTTCTGCAATCACTACTCGGCGGACGACACCAGCAGGCTCGTGCGCGATTTTGTCGGCGCCTACGAGAAGCGGTACGGGTATGTCCCCGATGCGATGGCGCCGTTGTCGTATGATGCCGCCAATCTCCTGTTCAGCGCGATCAAGAGAGCGGGGTCAACCGATGGGCGCGCCGTTCGGGATGCCATCGCTCAGACCCGCGATTGTCCGGGCGTCTGCGGCACGATCACGATCGACGCGGAGCGCAACGCCCGCAAACCCGCGGTGATGCTCCAGATCGAGCACGGCCAGTACAAGATCTACGATGTCATCTATCCATGAGGATCGAATAGACGCGGTCGGGAGGGCGAACCTCCCGGTGAGCCGTCCTCCGGATTGCACGTAGGGTGGCCCGGCGGGAGCCTCGCCCTCCCGCCAGCAGCCTCAATGGGATTGCCTCACAGAAGACCCCGCTCTCGAAAGACCTGCTGGTGCACCAGTTCATTCAACAACTGATCAATGGCCTCTCGCTGGGCGTCATCTATGCTCTGATCGCCCTCGGCTACACCATGGTCTACGGTATCCTGCGGCTGATCAATTTTGCCCACGGCGACGTCTACATGGTCGGCGCGTTCGCCGGCTATTATCTCGCGCGTGTCCTCGGCGGGGGCAGCGGCGCACAGGGGGCCTGGTCCTTCCTGCTGGTGTTGTTCGCCAGCATGGCGGCCTGCGCCCTGCTCGGGTATGTCATAGAGCGCGCCGCGTACCGGCCGTTGCGCCGCACCCACCGGCTCAATGCGCTCATCACCGCCATCGGCGTCTCGCTGCTGTTGGAGAACCTCGGTCAGTTGATCTTCGGCGCCGACCCGAAGGTCTTTCCGGAGTTGATTCCCCGCACCACCGTGGCGGTCGGCGCCTTCGAGATCTCCAACGTCCAACTGATCGTCGTGGGGACCGCGGTCGTTCTGACCCTGGCTCTGCAGTTCATCGTGCATCGCACGAAGATCGGCACCGCCATGCGCGCCGTGTCGTTCTCGCATGATGCCGCCGGATTGATGGGGATCAACACCGGGCGCGTGATCTCGTTCACCTTCGTGCTTGGTTCGGCGCTCGCCGCGGCGGCCGGAATCCTTGTCGGACTCTACAATCCGAAGATCGATCCCCTGATGGGGATCATGCCCGGCCTCAAGGCGTTCGTCGCCGCGGTGCTCGGCGGCATCGGCAACATACCGGGGGCCATCCTCGGCGGGCTGATCATGGGGACCGCCGAGACCTTCACGGTCGGCTATCTCTCATCCACCTATCGGGATGCAATCACGTTCGTCATCCTCGTGGCGGTGTTGTTGTTCCGACCGACAGGGCTGTTGGGTACACCGCAGCAGGCCAAGTTCTAAGAGCGTCTAACAGAATGAGAAGTTCAACGTGCGATGTGACTTCGGCATGTGCCACGCGCCGGCAACAACCCCTCACCCCGCCCTCTCCCCAGAGGGGAGAGGGGAAGTCCAACCTCTCCCTCCGGCTTGCCCCGAGCCGGGTCGAGGGGGACAGGTCGATCCGTCCGGAGGACGGATCGGGTGAGGGAGTTCTTTCGCCTGCTCATTTTGTTGGAAGCCCTAAGAGACGATGTGCTTGCTCGCTCACGATTTCTTCAGCAGTCTGTCATGCCGAGCGCAGCGAGGCATCTGCTGTTCATTCTCGAACCTGATACGATGACCGCCCCCGGCGCCCGACGCACATTCCTTTGGTTCGCCGTCTACGTGTTGTTGTTGGCGGCTGTCGGGCGCACCCTGATCGGCTGGATCGGTCCATACTATGCGCAGATATTGGTCTTCATCGGCATCAACGTTACATTGGCGGTCAGTCTGAACCTTGTCCTCGGATTCGCCGGACAATTCTCCATCGGCCATGCCGGGTTCATGGCGCTGGGCGGCTATGGCGCGGCGGCACTGTCATTCTATGTCCTGGCCCCGGCGCTGGCATCCTGGGGCGCCAGCGGAGTGCTGGGCGGGATTGTGACCAACGCCGCGTTGGCGGTCGCACTCCTGTTCGGTGGGATCGTCGCCGCGCTGGCCGGGCTCCTGGTCGGGATCCCGACTTTGCGGTTGCGCGGCGATTACCTGGCGATCGCGACACTCGGCATGGGCGAGATCATTCGCGTTGTCATCCTCAACACCGAGTTTGTCGGCGGCGCCCGCGGGTTCACGGACATCCCGCGCTGGACGACCTTCACCTGGGTATTTCTGATCGCCGGCCTCTGCGTGCTGGTCGTGCGCAACCTGATCGTGGCGATGCCGGGGCGGTCACTGGTCGCCCTGCGCGAGGACGAAGACGCCGCCGCAGCCATGGGAATCGATACGACCCGTTACAAGGTGCTGGCGTTCGTTCTGGGGGCCTTCTTTGCCGGCACCGCCGGCGGATTGCAGGCCCACTACATGCAGTACCTGCACACGAACTCCTTCACCTTCCTGCGCTCCATCGAGATCATCGTCTTTGTCGTTCTCGGCGGCGGCGGCAGCATCACCGGCAGCATCATCGCCGCCGTCGTGCTGACCATCCTGCCGGAGTTCCTGCGCGTGGCGCAATCGTGGCGCATGGTGTTGTACTCGTTCCTCCTCATCGTTATGATGCTGACCCGCCCCCAAGGGCTCATGGGCGGGCATGAATTCCAGTGGCGATGGCTTCTTCCCCGGCGATGGCTGAGACAGTGACCGCGGCTCCCCCCATCCTGGAATTCCGCGACACCTCCCTGTCGTTCGGTGGACTGGCGGCGATCAAGAACGTCACGCTCACCGTCGGCCAGGGGGAGTTGTTGGGGTTGATCGGCCCCAACGGCGCCGGCAAGACCACGATGTTCAACATGGCCACCGGAGTCTACGGCCTCGACGGGGGAAGCATCACCTTTCACAACCACGAGATCTCCGGTCTGCCGCCGCACGTGATCAACCGCCGCGGCATCGCACGCACGTTCCAGAACATCCGTCTCTGGGGCAGCATGACCGTGCTCGACAACGTGCGCGCGGCACTGCACCAGACCGCACCGGTTTCCCTCTGGCAGGTCGTGGCGGCGACGCAGCGCAACGCGCGCAGCGAACAACGCGTGCGGGACCAGGCCCGGGAGCTTCTGGCGTACTTCGACCTCATGCGCTTCGAGCACGAACTGGCGCGCAACCTGCCCTACGGCGAGCAACGTCGTCTGGAAATGGCCCGCGCGCTGGCGACCAATCCCACGCTGCTGCTCCTCGATGAGCCCGCCGCCGGGATGAACACGGGCGAAAAGACACAGTTGATGTCATTGATCAAGCGCCTGCAGGTTGAGCGGAAGTTGTCCATTCTGCTCATCGAGCATGACATGAAGGTCGTCATGGGAATCTGCGAGCGCGTGGCGGTGCTGGACTACGGCGAGAAGATCGCCGAGGGTCGCCCCGAAGACATCCAGCGCGACCCGCGCGTCATCGAGGCGTATCTGGGACGTCCGCACGACGGCGAGAACGTGCACGCCGGTGGAGAGTAACAGTCACCGCTGAGGACAGGGGGCCTTCGACCCCCTGCGCGACAGAAACAACATGTCCACACTTCTCCGCATCGACAACCTTCATGTCGCCTACGGCGCCATCGCTGCGCTGCGGGGAATTTCCTTCTCCGTGGACAAGGGCCAAATCGTCACACTCATCGGAGCCAATGGGGCGGGCAAGACCACGCTGTTGCGCACAATCTCGGGACTCTTGCGACCGCGACAGGGAACAATCTGCTACTGGCCGGATGGCGAAACCGCAGAGCCGTGTGTGCTCTCGTCGCTGCCCCCGCACAAGATCGTCCACCACGGCATCGCCCACGTCCCCGAGGGACGAATCGTCTTCGCCAATCTGTCGGTGAAGGAGAATCTCCAGATGGGGGCATACGCCCGCACCGACGCCCCCGGAATCGCGGAGGACTGGGAGTGGGTGATGCAGTTGTTCCCGCGTCTGGCCGAACGGCTCAAGCAGAGCGCGGGAACACTCTCGGGCGGCGAACAGCAGATGCTGGCAATTGGTCGTGCCCTGATGAGCCGACCACGGCTCGTGCTGATGGACGAGCCATCGCTCGGTCTGTCACCGATACTGGTCGAAACGGTGTTCCAGGCGATCCGACGCATCAACGCCAGCGGCACGACGATCCTGCTGGTAGAACAGAACGCCCACATGGCGCTGACGATCGCTCAAACCGGATATGTCATGGAAACCGGCGCCATCGCGCTGTCCGGTCCCTGCCACGAGCTTCTCCGCTCCGACGACGTCCGCCGCACTTACCTCGGCGAAGCATAGCCGCTCACGTAAACCAAGCGCCAAAGGAGCGTTAGAATCCCTCACCCCGACCCCCTCCCGGAGGAAGAGGGAGAACATAACCTCTCCCTCCGGGAGGGGTCGATCCGCCGCAGGCGGATCGGGTGAGGGGTCACTTCCGTCCGCGCATTCTCCAGCGCACGATGCTACGCGTGTGTTGAGTCGTGCGACGCCTTCCAGACCGCCGTGACGGCGAGGAGCATGGCCAGCATGATCAGCGCCAGCGCCGCGACACCATTGAGGAACGCCACATCCACGCCTTGCATCGCGTGGAAATTGGCCAGCGACAGCTTGATCAGCGCCCAAAGCGTAATCGTCAACACAAAGAGCATCGGCAGCAATGTAAAAGCGATCCGCTTGCGCGCCTGGTACAACCATATCGTGATCGTCAGCAGCGACAGCGCCGCCAAGAGTTGATTGGAGGCGCCAAACAGAGTCCAGAATCGCACCCATGCCCCTTCTTTGGCGCCGGCGATGAAGTAGACCGGCAGGGCAATCGTCACCAGTGTCGCCACGACTGCGCTGACCCGGTCGCGCCGCCCGGACAACTCCTGCAGAATGTACCGCCCCAGACGCGTGCAGACGTCGAGCGTGTCGAACACAAACGTCGAGAAGGCCATTGCGCCGAATGTGACCGCGAAGGGAAGGTTGCGCTCGCCGATCAGAAGCGTCAGGAACCGTCCGATGCCGTTGCCGTAGATCGTACCCGGCTTGAGCCCCTGCGTCTGCGCCGGGGTGATCATCATGATCGTCACCAGCGCGATCAGGGCCACGAACCCCTCCGCGAGCATGGCCCCGTAGCCGACCGGCTGTAGGTGCGATTCCTTCTCGACCTGTTTCGATGTCGTCCCCGAACACACGAGACCGTGGAATCCCGAGCAGGCCCCGCAGGCGATCGTCACAAACAGGAACGGAAACAACGTCCCCGTCATCCCGCCCACATCCCAGGTGTTGAAGGCCGGTTGTTGAATGTCGTACCCGCCGAAGAAGACCCCGATCACGCCGATGCCCAGCGCCATGTAGAGGATGAATCCGCCCAAGTATCCTCGCGGCTGCAAGAGCAGCCACACCGGGACGACCGACGCTACGGCGCAGTAGGCCAGGATCAGTAGCCCCCACGTCCGCGCGTCGAAGGTCAGCCAGTGCGACAGGTATGTCCCCGTCCACGCGGCCGCCAGCGATGCCGGAACGAAGATGATGGTCACCAGCCACAGCGGTGGCTTGAGGAATCGCTGCACCAGTCCCATGATGACCGACAGCGTCAGGTAGAGCACGCTCGCGGCGGCGACGGCTCCGCCGGGATTGAAGCGGACAGACACCCCTTCCAGTTCTTCGCTGGTGTGAACGAACGTGCCTGCCGTGATGTCGGTGAAGGCCACCACCACGTACAAAAGCGAAATCCAGATGAACAGCAGGATCGCCATCCCTGCCCGCGGCCCCAGATGTTCGCGCGTGATGTCGGCAATGGAGCGGGCGCCGTGACGAACCGAGGCGGTCAGCGTCGAAAAGTCATGCACCGCGCCGATCAGCACGACCCCGAGCGAAATCCACAGCAGGCAGGGCAACCATCCGAAGGTCTGACAGGCGAGAATCGGCCCGGCGATCGGCCCCGCCGCCGCAATCGCCGAGAAGTGTTGCCCGAACAGATAGAAGGGGCGCACCGGCACGAAGTCGACCCCGTCATTGACCGTCTGCGCCGGCGTTGGTCGGCTGTCGTCGATCCGGAACTGCCGCGCCACCCAGCCCCCGTAGAGACGATACGCCGCGACCAGAAGAACAAGAAACGCCAGTGCCAAGAGCGGCAGACTCACAATTGCCCTCCCGTCGTCATCGTGGCCCTACCCGCCGCACAGAGGAGAGGGTGACCGATAACCTCTCCCTCCGGGAGAGGTCGCCCGCCAAGGGTGGGCGAGTGAGGGTGATCTTGAGCCGGCAGATTCTGTTCCAGGTTCAAAACGGCGTGGTCGCGCGCCCGATGTGTCACTTCGCCAGTACCTCGGTCAGTACCGACCCGTCAATGCCTTCCGGCGCCTTGATACCGATCATGGCGGCGAGCGTCGGCGCGATATCGACTGTCCGCACGGGAGTCGCAATCACCTGCCCACCCAGTACGCCCTGTCCAAAGAACAGCAGAGGGACATGCGTGTCATGATCGTAAGGTGATCCATGCGTTGTCCCATGACCGCCGTCATCGATCAAGGTGTATTCGACCAGGCGCAACGCCAGGTCTGGTGCCCGGTCAGGGCAGAAACTGCGGCGGTAGACATCGCGATACCCGCGCACGACGGCACGGGGCGCAAACAGCTCATCATAGGTCATGACTTCGTCGATGAACGGAACGCGACGCAGATCGGCGGCGACCGCCTGACGCAGGTCTTCCGGAGCGATCCCACGCGTGAGTGCCGCGCCGGTGTCCAGAACGATGCCATTGACCCGGGCCTCGATCAGCGGCTCGCCGATGCCCAGCGCTTCCGCTGTGCCGGCAACGACGCTGTCGATGATCCGCCGGTACTCCACGCGCGAGACCCGTTGACCCATGATTCCCTGCCGTGCCAGATCCTCGGGAAACGGCATCACGCCGTGGTCCGAAGCCAGCACGACCACGTAGTTGTCCGCGCCGACCGTCCCATCAAGAAAGCCGAGGAATCCACCGATCGTGCCGTCGAGCCGCAGCAGGTTGTCGACCATCTCCCGGCTGTCCGGCCCGAAGGCATGACCAATCATATCGGTGGCCGAACAACTGATCCACAGCAGGTCGGGAACGGTGTCGGTACCGAGTTGCTCGTCTCGCACCAACGCCGCGGCGAAATCGATCAGCAACTCGTCGCTGAACGGTGTCACCCGCAGCGCCCCGTAATATGAACTGTCGGGCGTGCGGCTTGTCGTGTCGAAGTGATGCGGGAAGGTGATGTCAATGCCGTCGTTCTCAGACGGAAAGGAATCGCTGTGCGCAGAGGAATACGACGCTTCCGGCCAGCCCCGCTCCCAACCCTTGCGGTAGTAGTGATCCTTGGCTTCGGAGCGGTTGAAGGCCTCCACCCAATCCGGAACCTGAGTCAGGTAATAGGTCGATGTGATGAAGTTGCCGGTCCGGTGATCGTACCACCAAACGCCATCGGGATGATGCCCGCCCATCATGGCGGCCGCGTAGTTCTTCCCCGAAATGGCAAACACTCGACTTGACGGCGACTGCTCTTTCAGCCATTCGCCGAGAGTGGGGCGCAGCAATGCCGCCGGTGAAACGCCCTCTCCTACAGTCGAGCCCACGACGGGGGCCGCCGAATCGCCCCACGAGGTCACGACTCGGCCGGAACGTCGATCGAACCAGGAATTGCCGACAATCCCATGCCGTCCGGGAAAGCACCCCGTGGCAATGGCGGCGTGTCCGACGGAGGTAACGGTGACAGCATGATCGTGGTGCGCCTCGGTGAATCGCACGCCGCCCTTGACCAATCGGTTCAGGCCGCCAGTGTACTCCGACTCCAGCCGTGTCAGGTAATCGGCGCGCATCTGGTCTACGACGATAACGACGGCCAGACGGGGCGCCGCCCCGACGGACGCCGCCGCGAACAGGATCACACACCCACAAACCGATGACAGCACAACCCGCCACACCCTGTCCATCGGGGACTCCTTGAAAGAGACGGTCGAGGTCACCACCACAACCCGATAATTTTGTCCGATTCCTCCCGGCGGGCAAGCGGTATCGTAACAAAGACAGCGCCGATGCGTAGAACGCGATGTTCCGGGCTTGCTGCGGTAGGCAACCGATGTTAGCTTTGTGTGCTGAGGCCGCATGCGGGCGGCGTCCGACGCCCGGCGTGACCGCCATTCGATTCGGGAGATCGGATGAAAACCTTCCGTTATACCATAAGCGCCTGGTTGGTTCTGTCGACCCTGTGCATCTCGGCTGTACCCGGACGCAGCGTGCGTTCTTCCATCCCGCCGCCGTCGACGGACCATGCACGTTCTGGCGCCACCGCGCCTGTCACTGTCCCCTCACCGGCCGCGGTGAAGCCGGCCCAGGCACAGAACGACAGTTTGGCGCTATCTGACCTGAACAGTGGCCTGACCCCCTTGGACGTCGTCAATAACCTGGTCGGGACGTCCGCCATCATGATTTCCAATGTCCGATACAACGGTTCCCCGGAAGCGATGGGCGTCTTCCACGGCGGCCGCGGGATTATCGGCTTCGACTCGGGGATCGTCCTGAGCACCGGTTCTGTTCTCTACACTGTCGGCCCCAACCTGTTCGACAGCGTCTACCGGGCCCACGACCTCCCCGGCGATGATGATCTCAACACGCTCATCCCCGGCCTGGAGACGTACGACGCCGCCGTGCTCGAGTTCGACTTTACCTGCGACAGTGTCCAGAATATCGCCTTTGAGTATGTCTTCGGCTCCGAGGAGTACAACGAATTCGTCGACTCCAGCTACAACGACGTCTTCGGGTTCTTTGTCAACGGCGTCAACATCGCGCTGTTGCCCGACCGCGTCACGCCGGTGTCGATCAACACCGTCAACGGCGGCAACCCGTTCGGAACACACGCCACCAATCCGGCGTACTACCGCAACAACGACTGCAATGACGGCGGCTGCCCGATCAACACCGAAATGGACGGTCTGACCGTCGTCCTGGTGGCCTCCACCGCGATTCAGCCGGGGACAAATCACATCAAGCTCGCCATCGCCGATGCGACCGACGAGCTCTATGACTCCGACGTCTTCATCCGCGCCCGCAGTCTGATCTGCGGCGAAATCCCCAATGCGCCGCCGCGATGCACGCTCGACCCGCCCGGGCCGTTCACAACCAATGTCGGGCGGCCGCTTTCGTTCACCGTCCACGCCGTCGATGCCGACACGGGGAATACGATCACGCTGGACCTTCTGGACAATCTGCCGGCCGGCGCGGCGATGGCGCCGCCACTGCCTTTCACCGGCGGCTCCACAGGAATCACATCGACGTTCGCCTGGACCCCATCAACAGAAGGGCAGGCAACGCTGCGGTTCCGGGCCACGGACAACCGGGGACGCTCCGACACGGCGACCACCCAAATCACGATCCGCGAAGGCGTGCCGCCGCGCGTGCTCGACGCCGATCCGCCCAATGGCGCCCTCGATCTCCCGTGGAATAGAGAGATCGCCATCCGGCTCTCCGAGGCCGTCGTCGAGTCGCTCCTCGACTCCACTGTCCAGGTCACATCGCGACGTCACGGGCGTCTGCCGGCCACGGCATTGCTCTTCTACAGCGACGATTGGCTGCTGCTGATAGATGGGGACTGGCCGCCCGACGACGAGATCACGATCCGGCTCAATGCCCGGCTCACCGATCTGGCAGGGAACGGCTTTGACGGGAACGGCAACGGCATCGCCGAGAGTTCACCGGGTGATGATTATGTCTACACGATGACGACGCGTCCCGGCGTCCGTCCCGGGGATGCCAATGATGATGGAACTGTCGACGAACGCGACATCCTTCCGTTGGCGCGTCACTGGCTTCGGACAGGCCCGACCCGGCAACGCAGCGACGTCCCCTGGGCTCTGGAGCCCGCCGAGACGTGGATCCCACGCGACGCCACTTACGCCGACTGCGACGGCAACGGCATCGTCGACTCCCTCGACATCTGCCCCATCGCCGACTTCTTTGGATTCGTCGCGGCCGCCAAGATCGGCTCGGGCCTGGCAGAACTTCAGGAGTCGGCGGCGCGCAGTGACGACTTCATCCACGCCTTGTCCGGCGCTCTCTTGGAATGCCCTCGTGTCACAGCGGCCGTCCGGGCACAGGTATTGCACTGGTTGCAGTCGCAGAGCACGGCGCATACGCCAGTGCCCCACGGCTATCGACTGGATCAGAATTACCCCAACCCGTTCAACGCCGGGACCATCATCCGGTATGCGCTTGGCGCCGACGCCGATGTCACCCTGGACATCGTCGACATCCTCGGCCGCCCGGTGCGCACGTTGGTCAGCCAACATCAGATGACGGGAGAGCATGATGTGCTCTGGGATGGTACCGACGACCGTGGCGAGGCGCTGGCCTCAGGCGTCTACTTGTGTCGCATGCGTGCCAGCGTTGATGTACTGACGAGAAGGATGATCCTGATCCGCTGACCCACTGGCTTCGCGCGGCTAACAGGTTGCCCGGTAGGGGCGGACCCGCCGGGTCGCCCTTGGGCAAGGGAGTGCCTCGCCCCTACGCACGTCACAGTGGGGCTTTGTAGGGTGGGCTCCGCCCACCACTTCACCGACTGCCACGTGTCTGCTTTGTATCCGCAGAGATACGCTGAGAGGTACGCGTCACTTGCGCAGTACAAGCCACAGCGCCGACGATAGATCCCGGTACCGGAAGTCGAAGCCGCTCTCCAGGAGACGCGCTGGCACAACACGGGTCGATGACAGCAGAAGCTCGTCGGCCATCTGGCCGAACATCAGTCGCAATGCCGCGGCCGGAATCGGAAGAAACGCCGGTCGATGGAGCACGCGCCCCAACGCCCGGGCAAACTCACGATTGGTCAGTGGTTCCGGCGAGACAACGTTCACCGGTCCCGACGTTCTTTCATCGCCGATGACGTGGGCGACAACGCGCACGAGATCGTCAATGGCGATCCAACTCACCCACTGTTGGCCGTTCCCCATCGGACCGCCCAGCCCCAAGCGGAACGGCGTCAGCATGCGCACCAGCGCCCCGCCGTGCGCCGAGAGCACCATCCCGAAACGGAGATTCACCACACGAATCCCCGCTGCCGTGGCGGGACCCGTGGCCTCTTCCCAGGCACGACAGACATCCGCCAGGAAGCCGGAACCTCGACTGTGGGTCTCATCGAGGATCGTATCGCCGCGGTCGCCGTAGTAGCCAATCGCTGACGCCGACAACAGCACACGCGGTCGCGGCTGTGCCTGGGCCAGCGTCGTGCACAGGCGCGCCGTGGCATTGGCACGACTGGCGAGAATCCTCTTCCTGCGCTCCTTTGTCCAACGGCCGGATGCGAGATTCTCCCCCGCCAGATGAATGACCACGTCCGTGGTCGAGACTGCCGTCGGATCAAAAGCCCCGGTCGCCGGGTTCCATGCGGCCTCGCCGGGATCTGGTACTCCGTCGACCCGGCGCAGTCGGACGACCTCATGCCCGGCCGCGGCCAAGGCCGGCGCAAGCGCAGAACCGATCAACCCGCCGGAGCCGGTCATGGCGATCTTCATGTGGGCGATGGTACTCTGTGCGGCCGTTCCGCGCACGACTTCTTTGCGCGAGTTACACGAAGGAACGGAAGAACGGACGAACGTGCGGGATCCTATGCGTATGTCGCGGCGGCTTCGGAGGGTGCTCCAACGGCGGCGCACGGTAGCGTGATCACGACCTGCGTTCCGCCTCCCTCGCGTGGTGTGGCTGTGATCGTCCCGCCCTGGGCGCGAATCAGGCGGTCGGCAATCAGCAGCCCATATCCGCGGTCGCCCTCTTTGGTCGTAACACGCTCGCGGAATAACCGGGGCACAAGCTCCTCCGGAATTCCCGGACCATCATCCGCGATGGTCCACGTCACCGTTTCCTGCGCGGGATCGAATCGCGTGGACAAGGCCACTGTGTGGTCTGGCCCACCGGCGGCGGTCAGGGTCTCCGCCGCGTTCCGCAGCAATATGTAGAGCACATGCTGCAGGGCCGAGGGGTCGCAGATCAGCGCCGGGACATCATCACCCCAGTCCGTTGTGATCGCAATCCGCTTGAAGAGCTTTTGGGGATGGAGGAAGACGATCTCGTGGTCGAGGAACGGGGTCAGTTCGACCTCGGTTCGTTCCCCGACCGGATGCCGCGACCGCAACAACCCCTCCGTGAAGATGCTCATCTGGGTGACGGTGCGGCGGATGTTCTCCACTGTCCGTTCGACCTTCGGCGAAGTGGACTCGCCCAAATACATGGGCAGCAGCTCGGCATTCCCGGACAAAACGGCCAGGTGGTTGTTGACCTCATGGGCGATTTCCCCGCCCATTTCGCTCTTCGCGGACAGATACTGCTGCTCACGGACTTGATACTCGGCCACGCGCTGACCGCTCTGATCTTCGATCATCCAGACCCGCATGTCGGTGCTGCCGTGATCCGAGATCGACACCGCCGTGATTCGGCAGGGCAACTGGCGCCCATCGGGCGTGACGAGCTCAATCTCCCCTCGCCAAGAGGCTCCGGACTTGAGCTTCGCCTCGGTGTCAGCGCGGGCGGCCGCGTCGACCGGGACCACCCAAGCCCACAGATCCGATCGCGTGGTGTGGCCGAACAAGCGTTCGGCGGCCGGATTGGCCGCCAGAATGCGGTTGGCAGCATCCGTCACGATGATCGGGTGGGGAACGGCGGCCACGACACGTTCCCGCCGCCCCGCCAGGGTCGAAAGCTGGGCGTTGGTCGTCTCCAGCTCCCGGATTCGGCTCTCCGCTTCCTGCAGACGTTCCCGATCGGACTGGCGCGCGCGGGCCATCAGTACCTGGAGGATTCGCTGTGCGATGCCGGCATGAGCCGTGAAGATGCGGCAGAGACTCTCTCGAGAGAGGACGAAGAACTCGCAATCGGTGTCACACACCGCCGTGGCGCCGTGCGGCGAGCCATCGATCAGAGCCGACTCGCCGATGAACTCGCCTCGACCGCGGCGGGTCGAATCCCGGCCGTCCCCCGCCCGGGTCGTCACCAAGCGTACGTCGCCCCGGCGGACGATGTAAACGCGTTCCGCCGGGTCCCCCTCGGCAAACAACACGGTCCCGGAAGCCGCCCGGCAGGGTTCCAGTTGCGAGTGCACCAGAGCCAAAAGGTCATCAGAAAGGGCCAACGTCGACACATCGGCGACCTGCTCCACTGCCAGCTCCGGCAACTGCGTCATAATGCGGTACCCTTCACGCCCCTCCCCTATTGAGGCGTGCTCTTTTACTATCGACATTCGGGCAAGTTCGGTTGAGATCGTCCAGTGGCACCCCAATTGGGCGCCCACACCCCGCGCACCTCGGATTAGGTCCCCCAGGACTCCAGAATCGGTTTCACAACCCATGAGGTGTGCGGTCGGGTGCCCACACCCGACCGCAGCGCCGGGTGTGGACACCCGGCGCCACGGGGCTGCGGCTTAGCCCTTGCGATTCTGAAACCGATTGTGGGAACTCGCCGGAACCAATGCCCCCATCGTCTGCGCCCATCGCGGTTGCCTGGACCAAAACAGTCGTAATTCAGGTGCCATCGCAGAAAATCACTCCTTGCTTCATGTGACCACTGTCTCGTACTCTGCTGCCGAAGTGCGTTCGCACGGCCGATACCCAAGAAGGACGTGATCGATCATGATTTGCGATGGGGGAATCGAATGAACCGTCTTCGCATACTCGCAACCATCGCCCTGGTGCTGACGACGGTCACAGCGGGGCAGGCCACGGTCTTCTCCGGGCGGCTGGGTGTGTCAAGTTACGTCTGGGAAAGGAGCGAGGTCGACTCCACCGACACCCGCCATGTGCAGAATGTCGGCACAGCCAGTTTGCGACTGGCCCGGATCGGAGGGCGGGACATCGAGGTCTCCACGTCCCTGCGTGGCCGCTACGATCTTCGCAACGCTGGCGATAATCTCGATGACTATCACGTCTACAGCCTGCAATGCCGTTGGCGTGACCTCGCGCAAGTCGTCGACCTGACAGTCGGACGGCATTTCGTTTCTTGGCCGGTGTCCCCGGTCTCGATCGATGGCGCCTCGCTTTCGGTCCATCCGGGACACGGCTTTGCGCTGTCCGGATATGCGGGAGTCTCGGTCCCGGACGACGGGCGCCTGAGGGTGCAGACCGCGGCGGAGGGGCAGGCCCTGGGTGTTCAGCTCGGGTATCGCGCGCGTGCGGTCGGCAGCATGTCTGTCTTCTTCGCACAGCACGACCGCGCCCGCTTGTACGGTACCTTCGCGGTGGACAATCTGGCCTACCGGACCCTGGGGCTCGATTGGCGCCGACCGGTGGCGCGTTTCGGTTCGCTCTATGGCCAGTTCACCTATGAAATGCCGACGCAGCGGATGAGTCGACTGCATCTCTCAGCGCGCTGGCAGGCGTCGCCGAACGTCGCCCTCAATGGCCAGTTCCGCTACCGGCGTCCCGATCTGCCGTACAACTCGATCTTCTGGGTCTTCGGCGATGCGCGCTACTATGACTGGCGACTCCGCACGAATATCCGCCTGAACGACGTCTGGTCGGTCACCGCCGGCGGCGCCTACGTCGATCTCGTCGCCGGGCACGTTCTCCGCTATGACCTCGGCGCCACACACCGCTACTTCAACCTGACGCTGCATGCCCAGAGCGGGCGCACGGGCAGTACATTCGGCGTCAGCGGTGAAGCACAGTACCCGATCAGCCACCGTTGGACCCTGCACGGTGGCAGCCGCTTCGACTCCTACGAACTGATCGAGGATCAAGCCGACGCCAACACCGCCACCGCATGGTGGGCCGGGGCACGTTGGGATTGGGTGCCGCAATCCACGCTCGAGCTGGAGGCGCAGTTGGTGACTCAGGATCTGAACACGGAACGACTCTTTGCCGGTGACAAATCAGATGTCCGCCTGCTGGCGCGCATCAGTTGGTGGTTCTTCCGACGTCTCGATGGGATGGAACAGACTCGTCTTCCATAGGGGGCGGGCGTTGTCCGCGGGCCGTGGCGGACCGTTCTTGGCCGCGTGGCCCGGGTGATTCAAGGGAATGAAACGCGTGTCCGAAAAGGGGATCTTCCCATGAAGCGGTCCATACTGATCAGCGCTATCGTCTCGGGGGCTGCCATACTGTCCGTCGCAACGGTATCAGCGCGCAAGAAATTGGACTTCAGTTTCTCCCATCGCACACACCTGGAAAAGGTCGGCGTGACGTGCGATGCATGCCATGCCGGTGCGACGACCGCGATCACGGCAGCCGTCAACCTGCTGCCCCAACCGGACGTGTGCATCACGTGCCACGAGGAAGCCGATTTCCCCGGCAAGAACTATACGCCCGATATTCTCCCCGAGCGGGAGGTGATCTTCGACCACCAGAAGCATGTCGACTCCCTGAAACTCCTCTGCAACGTCTGCCACGCCGACGTTGAACGAGCCGGCAAAGCTCCATCGGCGGCCCTTCCGGCCATGAGTGTCTGCGTCGACTGCCACCGACAGAAGGGGATCTCCGACGATTGCTCCATCTGCCATACGCGTGTCGAGACGCGTCGTCCCGCCGACCATGTGGCCGATTGGATGCTCGATCACATGGAGGTGGCCCGTCAGGAAGCCCGCACCTGCGAGACCTGTCACCGTCAGACCTACTGCCAGGAATGCCATGCCGGACCCGCGCTCGGGCTGGCGGTCAAAGGCGACGCCTCCGCACCGGTAGACCACATTGGACCTTTGGCCACCGCACAGGAGGGGAAGGACATCCTGATCCTCCAACGTGTGCACGAACTGAACTACCGGTACATACATCCAGTCGACGTCAAGTCCAAGAAGTCGGACTGCTCCGTGTGCCACGAGACGCGGGCCTTCTGCGTGACGTGCCACAAGCCGGAGAACGACCTGGAACGCTACCGCCCCGTCTGGCACGACGTCTCCGCCTTCACGTTCTCCGGACACGCGGAATTGGCCCGCAACGACATTGAAGTCTGCGCCCGGTGCCACGATCGCGACGTCGCGGAGCCCACCTGTCTGCGCTGCCACAGGTCCATTGTCTCGCCGCACACCGAGGGGTTCATGCGCGATGTCCATGGCCCGTGGCATGACGACGACAACGCCGTTTGCTTCGTCTGTCACGATCCGGGCCCCCGCATAGCGGGCCAGGGATTCTGCGGCAAGTGCCACGGCGGCGAAGACGATTGAGCCCGCTCTGCTTATCCGCTTTGGTGAGTGATGATCCCGACTCGGGCCGCAGGTCCCCAAGGCCGCAAATCCGGCTGTTTTGGTTATATTGCGCGCCATGCGCCGCGGAAGCCCGACCAAATGAGTCCGTGGACAGAACGCTTGCCCAAGCGTTGTCGCTCTGTCCGCTCAATCCCGGACCGATTCAGACCGATATGAACTGTGTGACAAGGATCACGAAAACTGTTGACATTTATCCATTCCTTGTGCACAGTGTTGTGTACGTGTTCTTGGGGACGTGCGGGATACGATACATCGTCGAAGGGCTGAACGAAGGGAGGATGGGATGGCACGATCAGGAAAGATCGGGCGAACCGCACTGGCCGCTCTATTGCTGGCGGGCGCGGTCGGTTGCGCCGATGATGACAAGGGCACGAACGGCGGCCCGGTCGAGCTAAAGTACATCGGCGCCGCCAAGTGCCAGAGCTGTCACGAGGAGGAGTACGCCAAATGGGCTTCCTCCGGGCACCGCTACAAACTCAACAAGGTCACCAACGGTCAGCAGCCGGTCTACCCGCACGGTCAGGGCCTGCAGCTTCCCGCAGGGAAGACATGGAGCGATGTCACCTATGTTATCGGCGGTTACGGGTGGAAGGCACGATACCTCGACAAGGACGGGTACATCATGACCGGCGACGCGGTGCAGTACAACCTCCCCCGCGCCGACCTCGGTCTGCCGAACGGAGCCATGGCGGCCTACGAAAAGGAGCTGCCCCGCAAGGCCTACACCTGCGGCGAGTGCCATGTCACCGGCTGGCAAACCCTGGCCGAAAACGGCGGGCTGCACCAAGACAGTCTCGCAGGGATCGAGGGGACCTGGTTTGAAACCGGGATCACGTGCGAGCGCTGCCACGGCATGGGCTCACAGCATGAGGCCGACCCGAAGAAGTCCAACATCAACATCACCCGTACCTCCGACCTGTGCGGCGAATGCCATTTCCGCGACACCAACCACGGTATCCTTGCCTCAGGCAGCTCACCCAATCAGTTCATCCAGCACCATGAGCAGTACGACGAGATGATCTCCGCCGGACACAGAGCCCTCCTCTGTACCTATTGCCATGATCAACACACAGGCGTCTACGCTGCCAAGTACCAGCCGAGCAAGCCCGCCGGCATCAAGGTGGAGTGCGCGACCTGCCATGCCGCCGAAGCGTCAAAAAACAGCCATGTTGTCGATGTCGACTGCGAGGACTGCCACTTGGCCCGGGCCGGAAAGTCCGGCCGCTCGGTCAATATCTACAAAGGCGACATTCGCACACATATCTTCAAGATCACCACTGATCCCTATCCCAAGGACTCGATGTTCTATGTCTCCCAGACCGACGGTAAAGTATACGCGCGCGGCTTCATGACGCTGGACTTCGCATGTTATGGCTGCCACAAAGACGCCAGCGGCGTGGGTGGCTCCGCCAGCCAAAAGACCCTGGCTGAGTTGTCCACCAGAGCCAGGGGAATCCATACCGCCTCCGCGGCACTGGCCAACCAATAGCCAAGCTGTCCGGACATTCGGTCGGGCAAACCAGCGGGCTTCGTCTGTGGACGGGGCCCGCTCTTTGTCGTGTTTTCGTCCGGGATCGGTGCCGATCATGGTGATCACGGGGTACAAGATTCTCTCGAATTCTGCTCTGCGTGCTCGCGCCCAATCATGTGTGGCCGCGCATGCCGGACGAGAACACTCCTCCATAGGCACTGAACCGGATCGCTCCGCCTGTCAGTTTCTCCGCCCGACTTGTGAACTGCTTCGCTTTCAGGAGTGAGAATGTCGTATATTTTCCGGGGCACCGGGATTTCCGCCGGACGGTTCCGATGGACTGGACACTGACGCGCAGGAGTCGATGATGCCCCACGGTTCCTCCCCGCCATGGCGGCCACAACCCCGTCAACGCCGCCGCAGCCAAAGGTCATCGGCGCCGGTTCGTCCGGGTGGCCTCCTTTTCCTCGCTTGAGTGCTGGCCACTGGGACGGCTGTCGCCGAAAACAGCGTCTGCGCCGCCTGCCACGCGGAGTCCGGTTCCACCGGGGGGCGGGATCGCTCATTCATGGCACCGCCATCGCACGGCCGGATCCTGTTGTAGCCCGGCCAAGACTCCTCTATCATAGAGCAGGCGCGGCCATATGGAGCTTTGTCCCAGCAGCTTGCACGCTTGGTGCCTCGCCTCGGGAAGGAGGCATTCAGCGTCCGTCAATTTCACGACGAAAATTGTGAACATTTTCCCATTTGTGCCGGATGGGAGCGTATATTCTGCAAACTGTCCGGATTCCGGACATGGGTCTGCAGAGGGCGAGTGGATCTCAGGAGCACATGATGCGGCGTGACCAACTCAGGTCAAAGCGGACGACACAGGGGTGCCGTCGTCCTCTCCCCAACGTCGTCTTGGCGGTGGTAGCTGCCTTCCTTATTGCCTGGCTCGGAACAGCGGCAGCGGCGGCCGACAACAGCGCCTGCACGGCATGTCACGGGGATCGATCGAACTTCACCGACTTCGGGACGCGGGCCGACTCGTTGACCGTCACCGAAAACACACTCAGCGGCTCGATTCACGGGGAACTGGAATGCACGGCGTGCCACGCCGACTTGGGCGGCGTGACCGATTTCCCCCACGCGGAAAAACTCGCAAAGGTCAACTGCGGCTCCTGCCACCAGGAGGAAGGATCGATCTACCAATGGCATGGCCGTCTGAAGATCGGGGAGAACCCGGACGTACCGCGCTGTGCCGACTGCCACGGCACACACGACATACTCCCGTCGAGTGATCGCCACTCACGGGTCAACCCGCTTCTGCTTCCCCAAACCTGCGGTCTCTGTCATGAGAATCTCGACCTCATACACAAGTACGAGATGCCGCTCGAGCGTCCTGTGGGGGTCTTCCGATCGAGCATCCATGGCCGGGCCTCCCTGGGTGGTATCCACATGGCAGCCACCTGCAAGGACTGCCACTCCGCCAAGGGATCGGCCCATGTCATCCTATCACCCGGCAACACCGAATCATCGACGAATCACTTCAATATTCCCCAGACCTGCGGCCGGTGCCACTCCAACATCGAGCAGGATTACTGGGAAGGAACCCACGGGCAGTTGACCGCTCGTGGCCAACCCGACTCCCCGGTCTGCACCGATTGCCACGGCGAACACGGGATCCTCTCGCCACGGGATCCCCGCTCGCCGGTCAGTGCGACCCGTGTCGCGGAAGCCACTTGCTCACCCTGCCACGAATCGGCGCGCTTGAACGAGAAATACGGTATCCCCACCGGACGACTGAAGACCTGGGTCGACAGCTATCACGGTCTGAAGAGCCGAACCGGCGATGTCACGGTCGCCAATTGCGCCTCTTGCCACGGCGGCCATCGGATCCTGCCGCATACCGACTCGACCTCTTCCATCTACCCGGCCAACCTGCAGGAGACCTGCGGAAACTGCCACCCGGGAATCTCCGCGGCCGCCGCCAAGGCCCCGATCCACGGCACGCCGGGAGTCACGCGAACTCCGGCCGCCGCCATCGTGCAGAACATCTACATCATTGCGATCATCGTCATCATCGGCGCGATGGTGCTGCACTGGTTGATCGACTTGCGCAAGCAGATACACCTGGTCAATCTCAGGAAGCAGATCCGCCGCATGACCACGAATGAGGTCTGGCAGCACACGTTCCTCATGGTAACCTTCATCGTGCTGGTCGTCACCGGCTTTGCGCTGCGCTTCTCCGAGGCGTGGTGGGTGCGGATCCTGTTCGGTCGGGAAGGCGGATTCCCGGTGCGAGGGGTGGTGCATCGGGTGGCGGCCATCCTGTTCATCCTCAGTGCGATCTGGCATGTGGCGTACCTCTTGACCCGGCGCGGTCGACAGTTCATCGTCGACATGATGCCGCATAAACGGGACTTCGTGCAATTCGTTCAGATGATGGCTTACAACTTGGGGCGTCGCGTCGACCGGCCCCGCTGCGGTCGCTTCAGCTACGTCGAAAAGGCCGAGTATTGGGCCTTGGTGTGGGGCACAGTGGTCATGGTCATATCCGGGTTCTTCATGTGGCAGGAATCGGTCGCCGTCCGGTGGTTTCCCAAGGGATTCTTGGACGTCATGTTGGTAATCCACTACTATGAAGCGTGGCTGGCCACGCTGGCGATCGCCATCTGGCACATGTACTCGACGATCTTCAATCCCGCCGTCTACCCGATGAACCCGTCGTGGTACACCGGCCGGATGCCGGAGGACATGCTGCGTCACGAGCATCCCGATGATCCGTCTCTGCAGCACGGAGGACGGGTTGAATACCCCGACGGCGTGGTCTCGCCGGAGAGTGACGTGCGCCATGAACAACCCGCGGAGTCGACGCCGCGGCGGGAGCGCCGTGCGGATACGGAGTGTTGATCGTCGTGATGCGGACGCGGACCATCCCCTGGATTGTCGTACTCGTTGTCCTGCTGTTGCCCACCCAGCTCCAGTCGCAGTCGGTCGACGACTGCATGGTTTGTCACGCGGACCCAACGCTGACCACCGAGCGCGGCGGGAAGACTGTCACACTCCACGTCGACCTCTCCCATCTGGCCGTCTCGGCCCACCAGGGACTCGAGTGTACTAATTGCCACGCCGACCTTGAAGGCAGCGAGTTCCCTCACAAGACATCCGTGAAACCGGTCGACTGCGGCACCTGCCACGAGGAGATTGCCGCCCTCTATCGCGGCAGTCTTCATGGACAACTCGTCGCCGCAGGGGCGCCCTTGGCGCCACGCTGTTGGGACTGTCACGGCGCCCACGATATCCGGCCGACAGGCGATGATTCCTCTCAAGTCACCAAGTTCAATATCCCGTTCATGTGCGGCCGTTGCCACAAGGAGGGCACACCCGTCACCCGGACTTACGACATTCCGCAGGATTCGATCCTCGACCACTATTCCGAGAGCATGCACGGGGGGGGGCTGTATCAGAAGGGACTGACTGTCACGGCGGTCTGCACCGACTGCCACACCGCCCACAATGTGCTGCCGCACACCGATCCGCGTTCGAGCATCTTTCGGGACAATGTGCCCCGCACCTGCGCCCGCTGCCACCGACGGATCGAGGATGTCCACCAGAAGTGGATCCGCGGCCAACTCTGGGAGAAAGAACCGCACAAGATTCCGGTCTGCGTCGACTGTCACCAACCCCACCGTGCGCGCAAGCTGTTCTATGAGGAGGGGGTCTCGGACCGTGAGTGCATGCGTTGCCATGCCCAACCGGACATCCAGACCACCAGAGACGGACAGGTCGTCTCTCTCTACGTCGATTCGGTGGAAGTCCACAACGGTATCCACAGGCGTTCCGGGGTGACCTGCGCCCAGTGCCACACCGGCGCCACGCCCTCGCTCCACGAACGTCCCTGCCGCACCATCACCAGCCGGGTCGATTGCTCTGTGTGCCATGCCCAGGTGGTGGCGACGTATGCGACCAGCACCCATGGGATGCTGGCCGACCGCGGCGATCCCAATGCACCCGGATGCCACGACTGTCACGGGCTCCACGGGACGCGCGACCGTCGCGATCCCCAGTCGTCCAGCTACCCGACGCACGTCCCGAACTTGTGCGCCCGCTGCCACCGCGAAGGCGAGAAGGCGGCCCTACGCTACACGGGCGACGAGCACGATATCGTCAACAACTACATCGAGAGTATCCACGGCAAGGGACTCCTCGAAAGCGGGCTCGTGGTCACGGCGATGTGCACCGACTGCCACACCGCCCACCATGTCCTGCCGCACGACAGCCCGGAATCCAGCATCAACCGGGCCAACATCCCCAAGACCTGCGCCCGCTGTCACAACGGCATCTACGAGCAGTTCTCTCAGAGCATTCACTCAACAACTGTGTCGCAATCCGACAAACCTCTGCCGGTGTGCAATGACTGCCATACATCGCACACGATCCGGCGCACCGGCGAAGAGGGATTCAAGCTGGCGATCATCAATCAGTGCGGGAAATGCCACGAGGATGTCACGCGGACGTATTTCGACACCTTCCACGGCAAGGTCTCGAAGCTCGGCTACACGGTGGCGGCCAAGTGCTACGACTGCCATGGGGCTCACGACATTCTGCCGCCGACCGAACCACGCTCGCACCTGTCACGCGCCAACATCGTCAAGACCTGCGGCCGCTGCCACGCCGGCTCACACCGTCAGTTCGCCGGCTATCTCACGCATGCCACGCACCATGATCGGCATAAGTATCCCGTCTTGTACTATACGTTCTGGTTCATGAGCACACTGTTGATCGGCACGCTGGCCGTCGCCGGCGTCCACACGATCATGTGGCTGCCCCGCTCGTACCAGATGCGCAAGCAGATGCGCGCGGTGCGGCAGCAGTCACACGCGTTGGAGTTCAAGCGCTTCACCCGCCGGCAACGTCAATTGCATATCCTGGTCATCATCAGTTTCCTCGGACTGGCGCTGACCGGCATGACGCTCAAGTTCTCCTACTTGGGATGGGCACAGACGGTCTCGCGGCTCCTGGGCGGCTTCGAGCAGGCCGGGTTCATCCACCGGGTCTGCGCCGTGATAACCTTCTTCTACTTCGGCGCCCACCTCGTGGATCTGATCGGCCGGAAGCGGCGCAGCCGGCAATCGTGGTGGCGGTTCCTGCGTGATAAGAACTCGATGCTCCCCCACCGTAACGATTGGCTGGACCTCAAGGCCAGCATCCGCTGGTTCTTGGGACGCGGCCCCCGTCCCGCCTACGGCCGGTGGACGTATTGGGAGAAGTTCGACTATTTCGCGGTCTTCTGGGGTGTCATCGTGATCGGCTCCACCGGATTGCTGCTGTGGTTCCCGGAGTTCTTCACCCGCTTCCTTCCGGGGTGGTTCATCAACGTGGCGACCATCATCCATTCCGATGAGGCGCTGTTGGCGGTCGGCTTCATCTTCACGGTCCATTTCTTCAACACGCATTTCCGTCCCGACAAGTTCCCCATGGACACCGTGATCTTCACCGGGCGCGTGCCGTTGGAAGAGTTCCAGCACGACCGCCCGCGGGAATTTGAGGAACTTGTCAAGACGCGACAGATTCGCCGTCACCTGACCGAGCCGCTGCCGGCAGTGGTAGTCCGCGGCATGAAGATCTTCGGCTGGGTCGCGCTGTCCATCGGACTGATTCTCATCGCGCTGATCATTTGGGCGGAAGTGTTCGGTTATCGATAAATCATGACGGACGGAGACATCACAGAGAGCGCGGTGGCATAGCCGCCGCCGGGAAAGCCATCGACCACGATGAAGCGTTGGATCAAGAGAATCGTGCTGGGGGGCGTAATCGCCGTCCTGGCGGCGGTCGTCCTGTTCGGCGGCGCCGTGCTGTACACGAACCGCTCCGACTTCTGCACGACCTGCCACTACATGCAACCGTTCTATGACGCTTGGGCCTCATCCTCGCATCACATGGTCCCCTGCCGCGATTGTCACTACGAGCCCGGATATACCAGTGTCGTGACGGGAAAATTCCGCGACCTCAACCAACTGGTCAAATACTGGACCAACGCGTATCGCCGCTCCAAGCCCTGGGCGGAGATTGCCGATGCCTCCTGTCTGCGTTCCGGATGCCATGAGACGCGGCTCTTGCATGGAAGGGTCACGTTCGACGGCGTCAATTTCGATCACAAGCCGCACCTGGAACAGATGCGTCGCGGCAAGAAACTGCGCTGCGTCTCGTGCCACGCGCAGATCGTCCAGGGCGAGCACATGACGGTGACCGAGAACACCTGCATCCTGTGCCACTTCAAGACCGATGAGCAGGGGCGCAACGTCGCCCACTGCACGATCTGCCACAACCCGCCGGTGCCGGTGGAAGGGAGCGAGCCGCCGAAGTATGACCACACGAGCGTGATCGAACGCAAGTTGGATTGTGTCCGTTGCCACGGCGCCATGGTGGTCGGCGACGGTGCTGTGCCCCGCGAGCGCTGCTACGCCTGCCACTGGGATCGCGAGCGGCTGGACCAATTCGGCAACACCGACCTGGTCCATCGCATGCACATTACCGAGAACAAGATCGAATGCGACCTCTGCCACCTGTCCATGCAACACAAGTCCGTGGCTCGGGAACAAGCGATGCCCGATTGTCAGGCCTGCCATACAGATCTGCACACGGCACAAAAAGACCTGTTCAGCGGACATGGCGGCGTCGGGGTCGCCGATCAACCCAATCCCATGTTTGAGAAGGGACTCACCTGCCAGGGATGCCACATCTTCCACACAGCCAACGGGAACGACTCGTTGACCGGCGGCACGTTCATCGCCTCCGGCAAGAGCTGTGAGCCCTGCCACGGCGCCGGATACGACCGTTTGCTGGCAGACTGGAAGAAGTCCGCCGAGCAACGCATGGAAACGATCCGACGGGCACTGGAGAAGGCCGCACCGCTTCAGGCGTCCGCCCCGACCGGTGCCGATTCGCTCCTCCGCCAGGCCCAATACAACTACGACATGGTCCGCCTGGGCCGACCGATCCACAATATCGTCTATGCGAATGCGCTCCTCGATGCCGCATACCAGCGTCTCGGGGACTTCTTCGCACAGGTCGGCGCGGTCTATCGGTTGCCCGCCCTGCCCGCGAAGGATCGGCTGGTCCCATCGGCCTGCGTCAATTGCCACAGCGGCATCGAGGAAATCGACGCGCCGATCTTCGGGCTGGTCTATTCCCACAAGCGGCATCTCATCAATGCCAGGCTGACGTGCTCCCGTTGTCATTCCAATGCGCGTCGTCACGGAGAATTGACCGTGCAACGGAGCGACTGCCTTGGGTGTCACCATGCGCAGACCGAGCGCGATTGCACATACTGTCACACGATCCAGGCGACGATCCTCACCGGGAAATCAGACAGTCTGCCGTTGGAGAACGCCGACCCGATGATTGCCGCGGGGATCTCATGCGGCGAATGCCACAGGCAGCCGGACAACACGATCGCCAAGCCGGCATCGCAGCGCTGCGCCGATTGCCACGATGAGAGCTACCCCGCCCTCCATCGGCAGTGGCTCAGTGAGTTCGCCACCGCGCACCAAGCCGTGTCCGCGCTCCTGGCCAAGGCCGATTCCCTCCCCGTTACCCCCGAGCGCGACCGGGTCTTGGAACCGATACGACTTCATCTGCGCACTATCGAGGCCGATGGTTCACGCGGCTCGCACAATCACACCGAGCAGATACGCATCCTCGAGACCGACAAGGCGACATTGGAGCGAATCATAAACACCCGCGGATGAACCCCGCTGGCATTGAGTTGTCAGAGTCCACTCCGTCGCCGTGGCCTCAGGCTGGATCGGCTCCGGTGATGGGCATGGGAACCCCCTTCACCGAGCGAACGGCAGTGCGAATCCTGCCGATAATAGGTCTATGTCGGCGGCAATGCGGGGAGCGCATTCCGACCGCGGCACTTGGCGGGCTACCCTTGGAGTCACGCAGAGTTAATTGCTGTCGGAAGAGGCTCTGAAACGTATATTGTGTCGGATACGGCAGACCGACCCCAGAGGTTCGTGACCGCCAAGCCACTACGTGCAAAGGACTTACTGGTGAAAAGTCGCGAGACATCCATATCCTCTCTGCTCGCAGCTTTCTTGATGCTCGTACTCTTCGCGGTGAGCACCCTAATCCCGTGGCCATCCGGCCCGTCGATCTCTTCCGCCGATCTGCCCAAAGACTCGTTGTCGGTCGATCCCGAATTCGCCATTCCGCAGGAGTTGGCTGAACGCCGTGCCCAAGTCGACACGATCTACCGCACTCTGCGTGGACCACTCCCACCACCCCCGAGCGGCGAGGGGCTTGAAGTCATCTATGGCTCCGACAATCGCGCGGATATCTACGCCGTCTCCGACCCCACCGTGCTCGCTGTCGCCCAGGCCACCTGCGCCGTCGTCGAGATAACCGAGATCACCGACAACGGCAACGGCACCTATACCCTGTCGACCGTTCCGTGGACCAGTCAGAACGGGTTCCCCTTGTGCGCGGGAGAGCGGTTCGTCGGCCAACTCCAGATCGGCTTCTGCACTGGATTTCTCGTCGGCCCGGACCTCTTGGCCACGGCGGGACACTGTGTCAATGCCTCCGACTGTTCCATCACCGCCTTCGTGTTCGGCTTCGATCAGATCGATTCGACAACGCCGCCTCTGACGGTGGTCTCCGCCGACAACGTCTACTTCTGCGACGGCATCGTAGACCGGATCCAATCCGGCGACCTCGATCACTGCATTCTGCAGCTCGACCGCCCGGTCGTAGGGCGTTCTCCGCTGCCGATACGGCGCGCCGGCTCAGTGACCGACGGCGATCCGTTGGTCGTGGTCGGCCATGGCATCGTCCTGCCGACGAAGGCCGCGAATGGTGCGAATGTCCAGAACGCCAATGGAACGATTCCTTGGTTCCAGGCCAACCTCGACACGTACGGCGGCAACTCCGGCTCCCCCGTTGTGAACTCAGACAACGGGACCGTGGAGGGAATCCTCGTGCGCGGTGCCCCGGATTGGACAACATCCGACGGATGCACCCGTTCCAATGTCGTTCCCAACTCCGGCAACCCCGGTCCCGGCCTGCCCTTCGAGGAAGTCAGCAAAACAACCACCTTCGCCGGTTTCGTACCGCCGTTGATCAGCTCCCAAGGCAAGATCGCATGGGACCGTCTGTACTACCGGTGCTCCGATTCGGCGCGACTGGAAGTGGCCGATCTCGACCTGGCCGGCACCGATTCCTGTGAGGCCACCGCGCTCACACTGTCCGGCGACACCGCGACCATCTGGTTGATGGAAGCCCCCACAGTGTCAGGGTTCTTTTCCGGTACCCTCGTGGTCCTGAGCGGGTCCGCCGTTCCCGGCAATGACACGCTCGAAGTCGTCCCCGGCGACACGATCTTCGCCCGCTATGACGATGCCGATGACGGCACCGGCAGCGGGAATGTCGCCATCGACACGGCGCGGATCGACTGCCTGCCCCCCGTGATCAGCAACGTCGATGTACCCGTCATCGGCGGCACGTCGGCCACAATCAGTTTCGATACCGATGAGCCGGCGGCGCCCTCCATCCGTTACGGCACGTCGTGCGACCCGCTCCCGCAATCAGCGAACAGACCCGGATATCCGACGGCCCATCAAGTGTCGATCGGCGGCTTGGCGCCGCTAACCACCTACTACTTCACCGTCAGCGCCACCGATCGCGCCGGAAATACCGCGACGGACGACAACCTGGGCGCCTGTTTCAGCTTCAACACCTCCGACGAGCCGGACCACTTCACCGAGTTGTTCGCCAGCGGAGAGAATGACCTCGACTTCAAGACGATTTCCTTCCGTCCGGACGGTAGTGACGACTTCTACTCCGCGTGCACCGAATCGGCGGCCGCTTTCCCCACCGACACTACGGGGAGCACGACCCTGGCTCTCGGGGATGACGACTTCCTGGCGGTCGGCCTCGCGGATGGAGAGAATGTCAAGTTGTACGGTGTCTACTACTCCAGTCTTTACGTCGGCTCCAACGGCTACATCACATTCAGTAGCGGCGACGGTGACTACTCCGAGACACTCGCCGATCATTTCGCGCAGCCGCGAGTCTCCGCGCTGTTCGACGATCTGGCGCCCAATCAAACGGGGCGTGTTTGCTACCGGCAGACGACTGACCGCCTCGCCGTCACATTCGCCGACGTTCCCGAGTACGGCAGCGGCACTTCCAACAACTTCCAGATCGAACTGTATTTCGACGGACGCATCGCCCTGACCTATCTGGCGATTGCGGCGACCGATGGTCTGGCCGGTCTCTCCGCAGGCAGCGGCCTACCCGCGGACCTCTCGGAATCCGATCTGTCCCAGTACGGACCCTGCCCCTGCTCCGATGTCGACAGCGACGGCGTCTGTGACAGCAGTGACAACTGCCCGTTCGTGGCGAATCCGAATCAAGCCGATGCCGACAGCGACGGCGTCGGCGATCTGTGCGACAACTGCCCGCTCGTGGCGAATCCAAACCAGGCCGATGCCGACAGCGACGGCGTCGGCGATCTGTGCGACAACTGCCCGTACTTTGCCAACCCTGATCAGGTCGGCTGCCTCTTCCATGGCGACCCGAAACCGGACAGCATCATCAACGTCTTCGACGTTGCCCTGACCGCCGAGATTGCCTTCCGCGGCGGCGTCCCGATCATCGATCCGGACTGTCCGCATGCCCTCGCCGGGCGTACCGATGTCAATTGCGACGGTGTGACCAGCGTGATCGACATGGTGATGATGGTCGACGTCGCCTTTCGCAGCATGCCCAAGGACTTCTGCCATCCCTGCGCCTGCAATCCCTATCCCACCGGTTGCCCATAAGGGCCTCTACTGATCCTTGCATTGCCAATGGAACGGCATCCGTAGGTCAGGAGCCCCGTGCTCCTGACGGGATCTTGTTCCATTCATTTGGCAATCCTCAATTACAGAATAAAGGAAAGATGCCCTGACCCGATCCGCCATAGGCGGATCGACCTCTCCCGGAGGGAGAAATCAGACTTCCCCTCTCTCCTCTGGGGAGAGGGCAGGCTTGCCCTGAGCGAAGTCGAAGGGGTGAGGGGTAGCTACCAATGCACTCCACATGCCGAAGCGGCGTCGCTCCTTGAAGTTCTCATTGTGTTAGACGCTCTGAGAGTGAGGTCGCGGACTCGCCCGGCATCCGGACGTCAGCGAATCGTATCCGCAGGACCGCACACGGTGCGAGGCCGCAGCCGTGGCCATGCGTGGCAACTCCCTACACTTGGCTACGGAACCGGAGCGGCCGGCATTCGGACACTGCCTCTGAGTCATCGCCAGAACTTCCTTGAGCTCGCGTCGGATGGACTTGCTCTCGAATGGCAGGCTGATGACCCCATCCGCCCCGCCGGCCAACGGATCGATGTCGCTCGGATTCCCAGGATCGGTGATCAGCAAGACCGGCAGTTGCGGCCGCCGTTCTTTGGCCTCCAGCAATACATCCCACCCGCTCATGGGCTTCATGGTGATGGCCGAGATGACCAAGTCGACGGTACGGTCTGGTAATTGGCGCATCGCCTCCGGACCGGTACTCGCATGGAGTGTCTTGTATCCCTCCCATTCGAGGATTCGCCCCAGAACCCCGCGCTGCTGGGCATTCTCATCGACCGACAATCCCGTCTGCCAAACGCGCTCCAAGGCGTGGTCGATCTTCCGTAACAGAGTGCCGCTGCGGATGGGCGTGAGAATGTAATCGCGCGCGCCCAGTTGAAGGGATCTCGCCACCGCCGTCCCGTCCCGCCGTCCGGAACAGATGATGACGGGAATGTGGCTGAAGCGCTGGTTGGCGGCCAGATACTCGAGGAGTGCGAATCCCTCCCGCTGCGGCATCATGAGATCCAGAACCACCAATTTAATCGTCGAATCGCGTTGCAGGCGATCCATCGCCTCCGGCACGGTTGTTGCCCTCACGCACAAATGACCGTGTTCACCCAGGACAGATTCCCGACTCTCCAGTAGACGGCCGCCGTCGTCAATCAACAAGATGCTCATGCCCTCTCCTCCCCCTTGTCGCGGCGACGGACGGCACGAAGTTCGTCCAAGGCTCAGAACGCCGTCCGTCGCAGACCCAGAGCGATCCCTGGCATCCTGTCTGTCTTGTCGCCGTCCACCAGGCCGTGATCGCCGGAATACCACGACATTGACAGAACCTGTCATGAAAATCTGCAATCCTCTGCACAGTGTGATTCCGCGCGCCGGAAGCCGACTTGTGAACGGATGTAACTCGTTACACCACAACAAAGTCAGGAGCGGCTTCGATTCCGCCACCATGTTGTATGCCGGGGGGATTATTGCTATCCTGCGTTATGTGGAAGCCGGATCAACCATTCTCACCGTCAACGAAATCTACGCCAGCATCCAGGGCGAGTCATCACATGCCGGCCGCCCTTGTGTCTTTGTCCGCCTCACCGGCTGCAACCTGCGCTGCACGTGGTGCGATACGGAATATGCCTTCTACGACGGACGGAGAATGACCATCGACGACGTCATGCGCCGGATCGATACCTATCGGCTGCCGTTGGTCGAGATCACCGGCGGCGAGCCGCTCCTGCAACCGGGGTGCGCAATCCTGGCAGAACTGTTGCTGTCGAAAGGCAAGACCGTGCTCGTGGAAACGTCCGGGGCCCTGCCGATCAATGTGCTGCCACCCGGCACGATTCGCATCATGGACATCAAATGCCCCGGCTCCGGTGAGTCGGAGAAGATGGACTGGCGCAACCTCCAGTGGCTGACGTCACACGATGAAGTCAAGTTCGTGGTCGCCAACCGGACCGACTACGAATGGTCACGCGATGTCATCGGCCGCCACGACCTGACGCGCATCTGCCCGGTGTTGATCTCGACCGCCTACGGGCGCCTGGCCCCGGATGAGGTTGCCGGTTGGATTCTCGCAGACCGGCTCGATGTCCGCTTCCAGCTTCAATGGCACAAGTACATCTGGGATTCCGGTACGCGTGGCGTATGAGTAACGCACGAAACGCCGTCGTCCTGCTGAGCGGCGGACTGGACTCGGCCGTGGCACTGGCCATTTGCCGAAGCGAGGGGTACATTACCAACGCGCTGACCATCGATTATGGGCAACGGCACCGCGTGGAAATCACGGCAGCCCAACGGATCGCCGCCGCCCTCGGGGTGGCACGGCACATCATCCTGCCGGTGGATTTGACCTTGTGGGGCGGCTCGGCGCTCACTGCCGACCTCCCTGTGCCCAGCCGCCGCACTCGCACCGAGATCGGCGATGATATCCCGGTCACATACGTGCCCGCTCGCAACACGATCTTCCTCGCTTTGGCCATGGGATGGGCGGAGACCCTGGAGACCGGAGACATATTCATCGGTGCACATGCGCTGGACTACTCCGGTTATCCCGACTGTCGCCCGGAGTATTTTGCGGCTTTTGAAGCACTCGCCAACCGGGCCACACGGTCGGGGGCGCAGCGCACCCTATCGTGGCATGTCCACACGCCGCTTCTGCACCGCACCAAGAGCGCGATCGTCCGGCGCGGTCTCGATCTCGGCGTGCCATTCGGACTGACCAGCAGTTGCTACCAACCGGTGGACGCGGGGGACTCGCAGTCGGTGCTGGCCTGCGGGGTCTGCGATGCCTGCGTATTACGGCGGGCGGCGTTTGCCGAGCTCGGCGTTGTCGATCCCATTCCCTACGACATTCCGGGATGAGCCGAATGATGATTACACTACGCTGCGAATTTCGTTTTGAAGCGGCCCACCGCAACCTGTCGGCGCCGCCGGACTCCCCGGCGGCGAGGTTGCACGGACATTCCTATGCCGTTTCTGTTTCCGTTACGGGATCGGTCGATCCCCGGCTCGGCTGGCTCGTGGACTTCGCGGATATCAGATCTGCCTGCGCACCGATCGTGGGTGAACTCGACCACCGATGCCTCAATGATGTCCCTGAGCTGCACGATACATCCCGGGACGATGTCGGTCGGTATCTGAGCGAGCGGCTGACCCGTGCTGTGTCGGGATTCACTGGCTGCAGTGTCGACATCGTCGGCGACACGGTGTTCGATCCCCTGATCGTCCCCGCAGGCGCCGCCGGGATCTCGCGGGAGCAGGTGCACTTCGGCTTCGCCGCCGCGCACTTTCTTCCCCGTTTGCCCCCCGATCACAAGTGTCGCCGGCTGCATGGCCACAGCTTCCGCTGCGTCATCGACGCACCGAATGCGCAGCCGCTGTTGGCACCCCTGGCAGACGTCCATGCGCAGCTCGACCACCGCCTGTTGAACGATGTTCCGGGCTTGGAGAATCCCACGTCGGAAAACCTCGCCCGTTGGCTGTGGCAAGAACTCGCGACACGCCGCGCGCTCTGTGAGCAGTTGATGATTCGCGAGACATGCACATCGGCCTGCTTGTACGCCGGCTCGGAAGCCGGTTCATAGCAGAAACTCTCAGGCCCTCTGGCAAAATGGGAAGTCCATGCTGCGTTCTGAGTTCGTCATGTGCAGTGCATTGGTGACCACCCCTCACCCTGCCCTCTCCCCAGAGGGGAGAGGGGTCTAACCTCTCCCTCCGGCTTGCCCCGAGCCGGGTCGAGGGGGAGAGGTCGATCCCTGCCTGCCGGCAGGCACGGCGTCGCAGGCGGATCGGGTGAGGGAGCTCTTCAACCTGTTCATTCTGTTGGACGCTCAGAGGGGACGCAAATGACTAAGAAGACCCCACGCCCAAATGCACTCCGCTCAGGCCTGAAGCTCCTGGGACAGGGGCCCGCGAAGCCGACCCGACAACTGGAGGCGTTTCCAAACCGCCATCGGCACCGCGACACCGTCGTCACGTTCCATTGCACCGAGTTCACCTGTCTTTGCCCCGTCACCGGTCAACCGGATTCCGCCGATCTGGAGATATCGTATATCCCCGACCACAAGATCCTGGAGAGCAAGTCGCTCAAGCTCTACCTGTGGACCTATCGTGAGATCGGCATCTTCCACGAGGACCTGGTGAATGAACTGCTCGATGCGCTTTTCGCATTCCTGAAGCCCCGCTGGCTGCGCGTGACCGGGCACTTCAATGTCCGAGGCGGCATCGCGATCGATGTTGTCGCCGAGTTGCCCCGCCGCCCCAGTACCGCAAGGCGGTGACGTTGATCCGAATACGGGGCCGGCAACCCTGATTGACAAAGCGGACGTTTGCGGTATATTCCGGCTGTGGGCGGCCATGTCCCAAGTTCTGCGGCCACCCCGAAGCTGTCAGTACCTGCCTATCACATTCACTCCGAACGGGAGATGACCATGATCCGCTTTGCCCGGCTCTTCGCGCTGGCGACCGCCCTCCTCTTGGTCGCATCGTCCACCCATGCCGTTCCCATTCCCCCAAATGTCCCGGTCTCCGGCCACCAATCCGGTCTGCAAAATGAGGAGCAGGCATGGATCTGCCCCATCGACACCAATGTCGTCATCACCAATCACCGCGACTTCCGACTCGGCTATCGCCAGATCGGTCTGGGACGCTCCACCGACGGCGGCGCCACTTGGACCGACAGTCTGATCCGCACAAGTTACCAGATCTTCAATCGGCAGTCCGACCCGATCATGACCGTCAATTCCTCCGGTCATTTCTTCATCAGCCATCTCGACTATGATGCCAGCGGCAACGACGGCCTCAGTTACATCGCTTTTCTGCGCTCGACCGACAAGGGTGCGACGTGGACCGGCCCGTACGTGGTCGAGTCGGACCTGGGCCCCTACTTCGAAGACAAGCAATTCGTCACCTGTGATCGCACGGGCGGACCATACGATGGGAATCTCTACATCTCCTGGACCCGCTTCACCGACCTTAAGCCCAATCGCATCATGTTCGCCCGCTCGACCTTCGACGCGTTGTTCTTCGACGACACCATCATGGTCGGCCCGCCGTTGAATACGACCTGCACCGGCATCGTCAGCGCCGGCCAGTTTTCGCAACCCCTCGCCGGCAAAGACGGCGCCGTCTACGTCTTCTGGCAGGGGTACCATGTCGACTCCTCCGGCGGCGGCTGCGATTGGTACAATGCCATTCGCTACAACAAGTCGACCGACGGCGGTGTGACTTGGGAAGGCGATCGCATGCTGCGCCCTGTCGATGGGTGGAGCTACGTTGATGGCAACGTCGACGTCTACAGCCAGCCGACCACCGACGCCGACATCACCGCCGGACCGCACGCCGGCAATCTGTACCTGCAATACCGCGACGTGGATCCCAACTCCCCCTTCTTCGACTCCGACATCATGTTCCAGCGTTCTCTCGACACCGGCCACACCTGGTCGGCGCCGATCCGCGTCAATGACGATCCGGTCGGTCCTGATGTCGATCAGTTCCACAACTGGATGGTCTGCAATGATGAGGGCATTCTCGTGTCGATCTGGTATGATCAGCGCACCGACCCGAGTCACTATCTGTTCGATGTCTTCGCCGCATATTCCTTCGATGGCGGCGCTACTTGGTCCTCGAATCACCGCGTGTCGTCGATCTCCATCAATCCCAATCTCCTGGCGAAGGCCCAAGCGCTGGCTCAGGAGGCAGTGATGTCGGCCGGACGCTCCGGCAACCCGGGTCTCGTGGCGCGACCGCTCGGCCCAATGACGCCGCTCACACCCATGGCCGGCAAGATCGCCGAGTACATTGCCGTCTCCGCTGTCGGCGACAAGGTTGTTGCCGTGTGGACCGACACGCGTGATGGCGATCAGGACGTCTGGTCGGCGCGTTGGTATCTGCCACTCACCGACCCGCGCCTGATCTACCCATTGAACAGCGAACTCATCGATCCGAATGCACCCGGTTTGCTCTGGGCGACGGCGTGGAAGGAATCGGAGGATTTGTATCGGCTGCAGATTTCCAGCAGCTCCGGCTTCGGCACCACACTACGCGATCTATTCGTCACCGGTACCCAATTCAATGATGCGATCACCGACCTGGCATCCGGCACGTACTATTGGCGCATCAAGGCCTACCGTGCTCCCGGCGGTGTCCCGGCCGAATCAACGGCTTTCTCCGCGCCCGGTCTGTTCCAGATTCCTCCGCCGCCATGCTCGTGTCCCTGTGCCGGCGACCCGCAGTGCGACGGCCTGCGTTCCGATCTTCAGGATGTTGTGAAGACGGTCGATGTCGCATTCCGGGGCATGGCGCCGGTGATCGATCCCATTTGTCCGCGTGCGCGGACGGACGTCGACTGTGATGGGGTCACCAGCATCACCGATGTCGTCCGAGAGGTCAATGTCGCCTTCCGCGGCGCGAATCCCGCAACCGAGTTCTGCGACCCCTGCGCACCCTGACGTGCACAGTGAAGCGTAGGGGCACGGCGCACCGAGAAGAGCATCCCCCACCCTTCGGGTGGGGCACAGCCACAGGACAGGATCCGTAGGGGCACGGCGTGCCGTACCCGATACAAGGGTGGGCTTCGCTCACCACTCCGAGATCGCAGGACGGCGCATTCCACTTGCGGACAGGGGGCTTTCAGCCCCCTGTTTGTCTTTGGCAGAACACGGTGGCTGAACAACCGAGCCGGGCCCATCCCTGGACCCGGCCCGCGGAATCCCCTCAGATTTTGGCCAGTTGCTGAGTTAGGAATGATCACACCAAGCGGCTACGGGATGTCGCACTCTTCGCAATAGGACACCCAGATGCAGTCCGCATCGACCTTGTGCCAGATTACGTTGCGGCCCAAGGGCGGACACCAGTGGGTACAGGTGCAGAGCCCTGCCGCTTCCGACACCTCGGACGATGTCAGCGACATCGAGAACGCAAAGGCGAACACAAAAGGCGCCAACGCTATGAGTCCCATGAGTCTCTTCTGCATTACACTCACGCCCTTTCTCCGGTCCTGAAGTGGCCCGGAGCTATCACCGCGTCAACAGACGCTGAAATTCACTGGCCGAGATCTTGGGGACACCGAATTCGGTTATTACACCGACTTCATTGACACAGAAGTAGACAGGGATCACCGCGACTCCGTGCACCCTGTCCAACTTCTGCTCGACATCACAGTACACGGGAAGAGTGATTCCACGGGATGCCAGGGCCTCGACCAACGGACGGCTATTGCCCGAATCGAGCAGCAGAATCGCCTTCCGGCTGGACGGGCCCGAGCGCGACATCGCCTCCCATAGAACCTCGGCCACACCAATGCAGCTTTGGCATCCCGGGGACACGTATACTACAAGACCCCCGTGGGGAAGAAGCTCGCGTACTCTGATGTCCTGTTTCAGCTCCAGTCGGACAGATTTAGCATCTAAAAGTTGATGGTTTGCGTCGGTTCTCCGGGCCAGATTAGGGGACGGAGGACGGATGTATGGACGAGGATCATGGGACGCCGCTGA